>NZ_CP049780.1:4723521-4869562 GCF_011193355.1 Streptomyces sp. JB150 | reverse complement strand
ATCCACGTCGCCTCACTCGTCCTCTGGCTCCGCGAACCCAACCAAGATCCTTTGTCAGACAGGGCCTAGGGGGCGTCTCGCCCTCTGGCGACGCCCCCGCCCCCGCGCGGCCGGTCGGCCGGTCCCGTCCGGCCGGTCAGGACCGTGCGCCGCCGCTCGCTCCGTCCTGCGCCGCGTGCATCGCCGCTCCCACGATGCCCGCGTTGTTCTGCAGCCCGGCCGGGACGATCTCGGCCTTGATGCCCTCGATGTGGGGCAGGAACTTGTGCGCCTTGCGGCTGACGCCGCCGCCGATGACGAACAGCTCGGGCGAGAACAGCATCTCCACGTGCGCGAGATAGCGCTGCACGCGGACGGCCCACTCCTGCCAGGACAGGTCGTGGTCGTCCTTGGCCTTGCTGGAGGCCCGCTTCTCCGCGTCGTGGCCGTCGAGCTCCAGGTGGCCCAGCTCGGTGTTGGGCAGGAGCCTGCCGTCGGTGAAGACGGCACTGCCGATGCCGGTGCCGAAGGTCAGCAGGATCACCGTGCCCCTGCGGTTGCGGCCGGCGCCGAAGGCGACCTCGGCGACGCCCGCCGCGTCCGCGTCGTTCACCACCGTCACCGGCAGGCCGCCGAGCCGCCCGGAGATCAGCGCGCGGGCGTCGGTGTCGATCCAGCTCCGGTCGACGTTCGCCGCCGTACGCACCGTGGCTCCGCCGGTGACCACTCCCGGGAAGGTCAGCCCCACGGGCCCGGTCCAGCCGAAGTGGTCGACGACCTGCTTGACCGCGTCGGCCACCGCGTCGGGTGTCGCCGGGTGCGGAGTGAGCACCTTGTGGCGCTCCTCCGCCAGGTCGCCCCTGTCCAGGTCCACCGGGGCACCCTTGATGCCCGATCCGCCGATGTCCACGCCGAAGATCTGCATGGCTCCACGTTACGACGGACGACTGACAGTCACTCCACCGCTCACCGGAACCGCCCCGCGGACGGTTCCTTCCCCTCGGACGGTCACTGCCCTGCCGAGGGTCACCCCCTGCCGGCGGTCGCTCCCCCACCGAGGGTCACCCCCTGCCGGCGGTCGCTCCCCCCGCCGAGCGTCACTCCCCGGCGGCGCTCACCGCCGGACCCGCCCCGCCGCGCTCGGCCGCCAGCGCCGCCGCCTCCTCGCGCAGGTCCCGGCGCAGCTCCTTGGGCAGCGAGAAGGTGATGGACTCCTCGGCCGCCTTGACGATCTCGACGTCCTCGAAGCCGCGCTGCGCCAGCCACTCCAGCACCTGCTCGACCAGCACCTCCGGCACGGAGGCACCCGAGGTGACGCCGACCGTGGTGACGCCCTCCAGCCAGGCCTCGTCGATCTCGTCGGCGAAGTCCACCAGGTACGCGGCGCGGGCGCCGGCGAGCTTGGCGACCTCCACCAGCCGCTTGGAGTTGGAGGAGTTGCGGGAGCCGACGACGATCACCAGGTCGGCCTCGGCGCCCATCTGCTTCACCGCGAGCTGGCGGTTCTGCGTGGCGTAGCAGATGTCGTCGCTCGGCGGCGAGATCAGCTGCGGGAACTTCTCCTTCAGGGCGTCGACGGTCTCCATGGTCTCGTCGACGGAGAGGGTGGTCTGGGACAGCCACACCACCTTCGACGGGTCGCGGACCTCGACCTTCGCGACGTCGCCCGGGCCGTCGACCAGCTGGATGTGGTCGGGGGCCTCGCCGGAGGTGCCGATGACCTCCTCGTGGCCCTCGTGACCGATCAGGAGGATGTCGTAGTCCTCCTTGGCGAAGCGGACGGCCTCCTTGTGGACCTTGGTGACCAGCGGGCAGGTCGCGTCGATGGTGGCGAGCCGGCCGCGCTTGGCCTCCTCGTGGACGACGGGCGCCACCCCGTGCGCCGAGAACATCACGATGTTCCCCGGGGGCACCTCCTCGGTCCGCTCGACGAAGATCGCGCCCTTCTTCTCCAGGGTCTGCACCACGTACTTGTTGTGGACGATCTCGTGCCGGACGTAGATCGGAGCCCCGTACTGCTCCAGGGCCTTTTCGACGGCGATCACGGCGCGGTCCACACCCGCGCAGTAGCCACGAGGGGCGGCGAGCAGGACACGGCGGCCAGGCGAAGCAGTCATGGCACCCATCGTAAGGCCGCGTCAGGCGGCCGGAGATCGCGTGCCCGCCGCACCCCCGGGGACCGCGGTGCGCGGCGATCACCGTCGCCGTGAACGTGGAGGCGTCGGGGGCGGCGAACGTCGCGGGCGCGCCGGGCCGGCGGAGGGCTGGTGGTGGGCGTCCGGCGGGGCCGCGCGGGCTCCGGCGCGGAAAGCCGAGCCGCACGCGCGGAGGACACTCCGGCCCGTGGCGGCACGTACGACGGCACCGGGACGCGCCACCCCGGATTGTCAGTCGCTGCCGTTACGCTCACGGACATGGCTGTGAACACGTCCGCGGAATCCCCGCTCCCCGTCGGTGAGGTGTCGCGGCTCATCGGGGGCTGGATCGACCGGCTCGGCGCGGTGTGGGTCGAGGGGCAGATCACCCAGCTGTCCCGGCGGCCGGGCGCCGGCGTGGTGTTCCTGACCCTGCGCGACCCGTCGTACGACATCTCGGTGAGCGTGACGTGCTACCGGCAGGTGTTCGACGCGGTGGCCGACGTGGTGAGCGAGGGCGCCCGCGTGGTGGTGCTCGCGAAGCCGGAGTGGTACGCGCCGCGGGGCCAGCTGTCGCTGCGCGCGACCGAGATAAGGCCCGTGGGCGTCGGCGAGCTGCTGGCGCGGCTGGAGCAGCTGAAGAAGGCGCTGGCCGGCGAGGGGCTGTTCGCGCCGGAGCGCAAGAAGCCGCTGCCCTTCCTGCCGCAGCTGATCGGCCTGGTCTGCGGCCGGGCGTCGGCGGCCGAGCGGGACGTGCTGGAGAACGCCCGGCACCGCTGGCCGCACGTGCGCTTCGAGGTGCGCAACGTCGCGGTGCAGGGCGTGCACGCCGTGCCGCAGGTGGTGCAGGCGGTGAAGGAGCTCGACGAGATCGACGACGTCGACGTGATCATCGTCGCGCGCGGCGGCGGCAGCGTGGAGGACCTGCTGCCGTTCTCCGACGAGCAGCTGGTGCGCGCGGTGGCCGCGTGCCGGACGCCGGTGGTGTCGGCGATCGGCCACGAGCCCGACAACCCGCTCCTGGACTACGTGGCGGACCTGCGCGCCTCCACCCCCACCGACGCGGCCAAGAAGGTCGTGCCGGACGTCGGTGAGGAGCTGGAGCGGGTGCGGCAGCTGCGCGGCCGCGCGCGGCGCTGTGTGGAGGTCTTCGTCGACCGGGAGGAGCGGGGGCTGGCGCACGCGCTGGCGCGGCCGGCCATACAGAATCCGCACCGGATGATCGACGAGCGCGCCGACCTGGTGGACTCGCTGACCGAGCGGGGCCGCCGCTGCCTGGGCCACCTCCTGGACCGCGCCGAGTCCGAGCTGGCCCACACCCACGCGCGCGTGGTGGCCCTCTCGCCCGCGGCCACGCTGCAGCGGGGGTACGCCGTGCTCCAGAAGGCCGACGGGCACGTGGTCCGCGATCCCGGCGAGGTCGCGGCGGACGAGCCGCTGCGCGCGCGGGTGGCCGAGGGCGAGTTCTCCGTACGAGTCGAACCTAGGGTGAGTGGATGACCAGCAAGGTGGATGAGGCGCTCGGGTACGAGCAGGCCCGGGACGAGTTGATCGAGGTCGTACGCCGGCTGGAGGCGGGCGGTACGACTCTGGAGGAGTCCCTGGCGCTCTGGGAGCGCGGCGAGGAGCTGGCCAAGGTGTGCCGGCACTGGCTGGAGGGGGCGCGGGCGCGGCTGGACGCGGCGCTGGCGGAGGAGGCCGCGGCGGAGGAAGCCGAGGCCGAGCGGGAGTAACGGCGGCCGGCGGGCGCCGGAGTCGCAGCAGTGCGGGCTGTGAAGCGGATCACCGCACTCCGCTTTTGGTTGAACATTGAACTTCAGCGACCTAAGATCGACGTCGTTCAGCACCACCCGTGGAAAAAGGTTCAACCATGTCCCTCGTTCTTGACCCCGCCGCCCAGGACCTGCTCTTCCGTGAGGCCCGCACCGCGAACACCTTCACCGACGAGCCGGTGACCGACGAGCAGGTCCGGGCGATCTACGACCTGGTCAAGTACGGCCCGACCGCGTTCAACCAGTCCCCGCTGCGCATCACCCTGGTCCGCTCCGCCGAGGCCCGCGAGCGCCTGGTGCGGCACATGGCCGAGGGCAACCAGCCCAAGACGGCCACCGCCCCGCTGGTCGCGATCCTCTCCGCGGACAACGAGTTCCACGAGGAGCTGCCCGCGCTCTTCCCGCACTTCCCGCAGGCCAAGGACGTCTTCTTCGCCGAGCGCCCGGTGCGGGAGAACGCCGCCGCGCTGAACGCCGCCCTGCAGGCCGCGTACTTCATCATCGGCGTCCGCGCCGCCGGTCTCGCCGCCGGCCCGATGACCGGCCTGGACTTCGAGGGCGTCCGCAAGGAGTTCCTGGACGACGACCACACCCCGCTGATGGTGGTCAACATCGGCAAGCCGGGCCCGGACGCCTGGTTCCCGCGCTCCCCGCGCCTGTCGTACGAGCAGGTCGTCACCACCGTCTGAGTCCGCCACCGTCCGAGTCCGCCACCGTCCGAGCCGCCGCGGCGGCGCACGGACGTCGGGACGGTACAGACGAAGGGCCCCGGCACTCGCCGGGGCCCTTCGTGCGTCGCGGCGGCCTGCGCCCGCCGGCTCACGCCGGCTTCAGCGCCGCCGCCATCTGCTTCAGCTGGGCGAACGAGCCCGTCCCCGCCACGACGGTCGTCGCGCCCCCGGCGCCCTTCGTGTCCGCCGGCAGCACCAGCGCGTCGTAGCGGCCGCCGGTCCAGCGCGTCCACGTGCGGCCGTCGATCCGCTCGGTGGCCTTGGTCGCGTGGGCGCCCTTGGTCGCCTCGTCGATGAACTTCGACGGCTTCTCGGTGGACTGCTTGACCTGGACGTACTCACCGTCGGGCGTGTGGAAGCCCAGGTGCCAGGTGTCGTTCTCGGCCCCCTGGTACCGCACCGAGGTCGCCTTCCAGTCCGCCGGCAGGCCCTCCGGCGCGGCCACCGGGTACGGCGCCGCGCGGCGGGCCGTGAGCAGCTCGACGCGGTAGTCGACCGGCTTCAGCACCGGTTCCTTGTCCTCGTGCGGGATGAAGAGGTACATGACCCCACCCGCGAGCAAGGTCACGCCCAGGGAGAGCATCATGCTCCGGGCCGTCTTCTGCTTGCCGTTCGTACCTGCCACACCCCTATCGTCGCAGGTGCCCTGGTCCGCTCATCCGTGGGGTGCCCTGCTCATTTTGTCGCCCTGACGATAGAGTCATGGCCAACACCCTCATCCGGCCGTCGTCGTATCAGAAAGGTGCGCTCCGATGACCGAGCATCATCTGCCGTCCGAGCTCGATGTCCCCTCCGAGGCTCCCGACCGCAACCTCGCCCTGGAACTCGTCCGCGTGACCGAGGCAGCGGCGATGGCCGCCGGCCGCTGGGTGGGACGCGGCGACAAGAACGGCGCCGACGGTGCCGCGGTGCGTGCCATGCGGACCCTCGTCTCCACCGTCTCCATGAACGGCGTCGTCGTCATCGGCGAGGGCGAGAAGGACGAGGCGCCGATGCTCTTCAACGGGGAGCGGGTCGGTGACGGGACCGGGCCCGAGTGCGACATCGCCGTCGACCCGATCGACGGGACCACCCTGACCGCCAAGGGCATGCCGAACGCGATCGCCGTGCTGGCGGCGGCGGAGCGCGGCTCCATGTTCGACCCGTCCGCCGTGTTCTACATGGACAAGCTGGTCACCGGCCCCGAGGCGGCCGACTTCGTCGACATCGACGCGCCGGTGGCGGTCAACATCCGCCGCGTCGCCAAGGCTAAGCGGTCCACGCCGGAGGACGTGACGGTCGTCATCCTCGACCGGCCGCGGCACGAGGGGATCATCCAGGAGATCCGGGAGACCGGGGCGCGGATCAAGCTGATCTCGGACGGCGACGTCGCCGGCTCCATCCTGGCGCTGCGCGAGGGCACGGGCGTGGACCTGCTGCTCGGCATCGGCGGTACGCCCGAGGGCATCATCTCGGCCTGCGCGGTGAAGTGCCTCGGCGGCACCATCCAGGGCAAGCTGTGGCCGAAGGACGAGGAGGAGAAGCAGCGGGCGATCGACGCGGGGCACGACCTCGACCGCGTGCTGACCACCGAGGACCTGGTCACCGGGGAGAACGTGTTCTTCGTCGCCACCGGCATCACCGACGGTGAGCTGCTGCGGGGTGTGCGGTACCGGTCGGAGACGGCGACGACCGACTCGATCGTGATGCGCTCGAAGTCCGGGACGGTGCGGCGGATCGACTCGGAGCACCGGCTGAGCAAGCTGCGCGCCTACAGCGCGATCGACTTCGACCGGGCGAAGTAACGGTCATAGAGAAGCGTCGGTCACGCGCAACGAGAACGGCGCCCCCTGTGCGGAGGGGGCGCCGTTTCGCGTGTGCGGGCGGTCAGCCCGCCGCCGCTATCTGGCTCGCCGCCCGCGCCGCCTTCTTCAGTTCCAGGTCGCGGCGGCGGCGCCGGGCCAGGACGACGCGGCGCTCGGCGGCGGTCAGGCCGCCCCACACGCCGTAGGGCTCGGGCTGGAGAAGGGCGTGCTCGCGGCACTCGACCATGACCGGGCAGCGCGCGCACACGCGCTTGGCCGCCTCCTCGCGCGACAGGCGCGCGGCGGTGGGTTCCTTGGAGGGGGCGAAGAACAGTCCGGCCTCGTCGCGCCGGCACACCGCCTCGGTGTGCCAGGCGGCGTCCTGGTCCCTGTCTCGCGCCGGCACCCGCGGGGCCGGTACAGCAGCTACCTGCAGGGACGAAGGCGGCGGTTGCAGCACGGTCTACTCCTGACGACGGCTTCGCGAGCGAGAGACGATGCAGCAAGCTCTACCCGCTGTACGCGCGCCTATGCAGGGAGTCCCCGACCGCCTGGTCGGTCTCCCGCGCCGGGGGCCCACCTCACATCCGTCAACGGCCCTGGCGCCCCCGCAAACCCCGCTCGGCCGTGCGCCGGACGCGGTCGAGGATGTCCGCTACGGTCCTTCCCCGGCGGGGGCGGGCCTCGACGTTCCCCAGAACCGCCCAGCCGTCGACGTAGACGACCGGCGCGTTCGGGTCCTCCGCGTCCAGCGAGTCCACCTCGAACTGGCCGAGCACACCGCCGCCGGTGCCGCGCAGCGAGACGTTCTCGGGGACGGTGACCTCGACGTGCCCGAAGAGCGAGAAGGCCTTCACCACGACCTGCTGGTACTCGAACAGCGCCTCGCTGAGGTCGATCTCGACGCTGCCGAAGACCGCGTACGCGTGGATCCGGCGTCCGGCCCGCCAGCGGCCCTTGCGCAGCGCGGCGCTGAACACCGCGACCACGTTCTCGTCCGGGTAGGGCGGCAGGGCGGCGGTGGGGCGGTCCGGCGCGAGGCCGTACGGGGTCGCGGCCGCGCGCTGCCGGTGGCCGCCGGGCAGGTCGCGCACCAGCGGGTCCAGCTCGCCGACCGTCCGGGCCCGGAAGGCCTCCCCGACCCGCTCGGCGTGCTCCTCGGGGGTGAGGCGGCCCTCGGCGAGGGCCTGGCCGAGGAGGTCCGCGACGCGGTCACGGTCGGCGTCGGAGGCGCGCAGTCCGGGGTCGGGGTGGGCGGGGTCGCGCAGCTGCGAGGCGCGTCGGGAGGCCGGCGCGGTCTGCTTCTGAAGGTCCACGGCAGCAGCGTAGCGGAAACACGATAGATCGCGATAGCCCCGCGCGGCCGGGAACTGAGCCTTACCTCACAGACTCGGTGTCGGAGCCAGGTTCTACGCTGGGGACGCTGCCAATGGAGGCCAGCCGCTGTCTGTCGTGAGTGAGGAATGGGCGAGGATGCCTGAGTTCGCGTACACCGATCTGCTCCCCATGGGAGAGGACACCACCCCGTACCGGCTGGTGACCTCCGAGGGTGTCTCGACGGTCGAGGGGCCGGACGGGCGGACGTTCCTGAAGGTGGAGCCGGAGGCCCTGCGGAAGCTGGCCGAGGAGGCGATCCACGACATCCAGCACTACCTGCGCCCGGCGCACCTGGCGCAGCTGCGGCGGATCATCGACGACCCCGAGGCGTCGAGCAACGACAAGTTCGTGGCGCTGGACCTGCTGAAGAACGCGAACATCGCGGCGGCGGGCGTGCTGCCGATGTGCCAGGACACCGGCACGGCGATCGTCATGGGCAAGCGCGGGCAGAACGTGCTGACCGAGGGCCGCGACGAGGAGGCCCTCTCGCGCGGCATCTACGACGCCTACACCAAGCTCAACCTGCGGTACTCGCAGATGGCTCCGCTCACCATGTGGGAGGAGAAGAACACCGGCTCCAACCTGCCGGCGCAGATCGAGCTGTACGCCACCGACGGCGGTGCCTACAAGTTCCTGTTCATGGCGAAGGGCGGCGGCTCCGCCAACAAGTCCTTCCTGTACCAGGAGACGAAGGCCGTCCTGAACGAGGCCTCCATGATGAAGTTCCTGGAGGAGAAGATCCGTTCGCTCGGCACGGCCGCCTGCCCGCCGTACCACCTGGCGATCGTCGTCGGCGGTACGTCGGCGGAGTACGCGCTGAAGACCGCGAAGTACGCCTCCGCGCACTACCTGGACGAGATCCCCACCGAGGGTTCGCCGCTCGGGCACGGTTTCCGGGACAAGGAGCTGGAGGAGAAGGTCTTCGAGCTGACCCAGAAGATCGGGATCGGGGCGCAGTTCGGCGGCAAGTACTTCTGCCACGACGTGCGGGTGGTCCGGCTGCCGCGGCACGGCGCGTCCTGCCCAGTCGCCATCGCCGTCTCCTGCTCGGCCGACCGGCAGGCCGTCGCGAAGATCACCGCCGAGGGTGTGTTCCTGGAGCAGCTGGAGACCGACCCGGCGCGGTTCCTGCCGGACACGACGGACGCGCAGCTGGAGGAGGCCGGGGACGTCGTCAGGATCGACCTGAACCAGCCGATGGACGACATCCTGGCCGAGCTGACCAAGTACCCGGTCAAGACGCGGCTGTCGCTGTCCGGGCCGCTGGTGGTGGCGCGGGACATCGCGCACGCCAAGATCAAGGAGCGGCTGGACGCGGGCGAGGAGATGCCGCAGTACCTGAAGGACCACCCGGTGTACTACGCCGGGCCCGCGAAGACGCCCGAGGGCTACGCGTCGGGCTCGTTCGGGCCGACGACGGCCGGGCGGATGGACTCCTACGTCGAGCAGTTCCAGGCGGCCGGCGGCTCCAAGGTGATGCTGGCGAAGGGCAACCGCAGCAAGCAGGTCACCGACGCGTGCGCCGCGCACGGCGGGTTCTACCTGGGCTCCATCGGCGGCCCGGCGGCCCGGCTCGCCCAGGACTGCATCAAGAAGGTCGAGGTCGTCGAGTACGAGGAGCTGGGGATGGAGGCGGTCTGGAAGATCGAGGTCGAGGACTTCCCCGCGTTCATCGTGGTCGACGACAAGGGCAACGACTTCTTCCAGAACCCGGCTCCGGAGCCGACGTTCACCCACATCCCGGTGCGGGGACCGGGGCTCGCCTAGCTAGCCCTTCCGGGGGGCGGCCCGCGCCCCCCGGAACATCACACCGGCGTCGATCGCTATAGCCGGTATGAGCGAATACCGCATCGAGCACGACTCCATGGGCGAGGTCCGGGTCCCCGCGGACGCGAAGTGGCGGGCGCAGACGCAGCGGGCGGTGGAGAACTTCCCGATCTCCGGGCAGCGGATCGAGCGGGCGCACATCGAGGCGCTGGCCCGGATCAAGGCCGCCGCGGCGAAGGTGAACGCCCGGCTGGGAGTGGTGGACGAGGACATCGCGCAGGCCATCCAGGAGGCCGCCGCGGAGGTCGCGGAGGGGCGCTGGGACGAGCACTTCCCCGTGGACGTGTTCCAGACGGGGTCGGGGACCTCGTCGAACATGAACACCAACGAGGTCATCGCCACCCTCGCCAGTGAGCGGCTGGGCAAGCCGGTCCACCCCAACGACCACGTCAACGCCTCGCAGTCCTCCAACGACGTCTTCCCGTCCTCCCTCCACATCGCCGCCACCGCCGCCGTCACCCGTGACCTGATCCCCGCGCTGGAGCACCTCGCCGCCGCCCTCTCCCGCAAGGCGGAGGAGTTCGCGGACGTCGTGAAGTCGGGGCGGACGCACCTGATGGACGCGACCCCGGTGACGCTGGGCCAGGAGTTCGCGGGGTACGCCGCGCAGGTGCGGTACGGGGTGGAGCGGCTGCAAGCGTCCCTGCCCCGGCTCGCCGAACTGCCGCTGGGCGGAACCGCCGTCGGCACCGGCATCAACACGCCGCCCGGTTTCTCCGCCGCCGTCATCGAGGAGGTCGCCCGCGCCACCGGGCTGCCGCTCACCGAGGCCCGCGACCACTTCGAGGCGCAGGGCGCCCGCGACGGGATCGTCGAGACCAGCGGTCAGCTGCGGGTCATCGCCGTGTCGCTGACGAAGATCGCCAACGATCTGCGGTGGATGGCCTCCGGTCCCCGCACCGGGCTCGCCGAGATCTCCCTGCCCGACCTCCAGCCGGGCTCGTCGATCATGCCCGGCAAGGTCAACCCGGTCATCCCCGAGGCCACCCTCATGGTCGCCGCGCAGGTCATGGGCAACGACGCCACCATCGCCGCCGCGGGAGCCGCCGGCAACTTCGAACTCAACGTCATGCTGCCGGTCATCGGGAAGAACGTGCTGGAGTCCGTCCGGCTGCTCGCCAACGTGTCGCGGCTGCTCGCCGACCGCACCGTCGACGGCATCGTCGCCCACCGCGAACGCGCCCGCGAGTACGCCGAGTCGTCGCCCAGCGTCGTCACCCCGCTCAACAAGTACATCGGCTACGAGGAGGCCGCCAAGGTCGCCAAGACGGCGCTCGCGCAGCGGAAGACGATCCGGCAGGTGGTGCTGGAGAGCGGCTACGTCGAGCGCGGCGACCTCACCGTCGAACAGCTCGACGAGGCGCTGGACGTCCTGCGGATGACCCGTCCGTGACCGCGGGTTCCGCGCGTGTGAACCGTGACGCGTACCGCAGCGTCGTATGACAGTGACACCTAATATCTGTGCATGGCGGACGACGGAACGGTGAGAGACGTGGAAGCGGGCGGCACGAAGGCCTTCTGGGCGCCCGGGAGTCAGATCCTGTGGCGGTACCGGGAGAACTCCGGCGACCGCTTCCACATCGCGCGCCCCGTCACCGTCGTACGCGACGACGAGGAGGTGCTGGCCGTCTGGATGGCGCCCGGCACCGAGTGTGTGAAGCCGGTGCTCGCCGACGGCACGCCCGTGCATCTGGAGCCGCTCCAGACCCGCTACACCAAGCCGCGCACCGTGCAGCGCGACCGCTGGTTCGGCACCGGTGTGCTGAAGCTGGCCCGGCCGGGCGAGCCGTGGTCGGTGTGGCTGTTCTGGGAGCCGGGCTGGCGGTTCAAGAACTGGTACGTGAACCTGGAGGAGCCGCTGGCCCGCTGGGACGGCGGCGTGGACTCCACCGACCACTTCCTGGACATCTCCGTGCACCCGGACCGCAGTTGGCACTGGCGCGACGAGGACGAGTTCGCCCAGGCGCAGCGGGACGGCCTGGTGGACGACCGGCTCGCCGAGCGGGTGCGGGCGGCGGGGCGGGACGCGGTGGAGGTGATCCGTGCCTGGGGCCCGCCGTTCTCGGACGGCTGGCAGCACTGGCGCCCGGATCCGTCCTGGTCCGTCCCCGTCCTCCCGGACGACTGGGATCGCACGCCCGCGCACCTGTCCTCATGAGACCCTTGATGCGCCCCCGGGCGAGAAACGTAGGATCGTCCTCCGCAAGAGCGCGCGGCGGCAAATTCCGGGGCGCGCAACGGGCCTGACCACATGTCACCGAGGGGCGGCAGGACGTGAGCGAGGGGTACGAGCGCACTGGCCGTGCGGGCCGCGGCCGGTCCGCGAGTGGCACGGGAACAACCTCTGACCACGCGGGAAATCCGTTCCCCGGGCACGTATTCGGGGTATCGGCCTTCCTGCGGGACGAACTGCAGCGGCGCACGCGGAACGCGCGGCGCGCAGCCCCGGACGGATGGATGCGACACGCGTGACGGAGCAGCCGACCTCCTTCGAGCGCCCCCAGGCGGGCACCGACCCCGCGGATCCCCGCGGGGCGCTCCTGCGTGCCCCGGGGCCACAGCGCCCCGCGCCCGGCGCCGCCGGATTACCCCAGGCCCAGGCACAGGCCCAGGCCCGCGGTGCCGGTGAGACGCCGCCGGGCGCGCCGGCGGCCGCGGTGTCCGACGGCACCGGACCCGAGCACTCCCAGCCGGCCGCCGCCGAGTCGATGGGCGCGCCTCCCGCGCGGGCGAAGCCGGGCGTGGGGGAACACCGCCCCCGGCCCGCGTCGGCGCCGGACGCCATCCCGGCCCAGCCGCCCGGCCTGGAGCAGGAGCGCCGCAGCGGCCAGGGCCTGCCGCCCGGCCGGCCCACGCCCATGCGCCGGGACGGCGACCGGCTGCGCTTCGTGGGCGCCGCGACCCGGCGGATCGCCCGCGGCATCGACCTGGACGAGATCGTGATGGGGCTGTGCCGGGCGACCGTGCCGACCTTCTCCGACGCGATCCTGGTCTATCTGCGCGACCCGCTGCCGGTCGGCGACGAGCGGCCCACCGGCCCGGTGGTGCTGCGGCTGCGCCGCACCGACCGCATCCCGGAGGAGCGGGACACCGAGGGCGGTTTCCTGCCGGTGTTCCAGCCGGAGCCGTCCGAGCTGTCCGCGCTCACCGCGGAGCTGTGCGAGGTGCGCCCCGGCGGCGCCCTCAACGAGGTGCTGCGCGGCGTGCGTCCGGTGTTCGCGGACGCGCCCGCCGCCCGTGCCGCGCTGCCCGAACTCCTCGGCGAGGACGGCGAGTCGCTCGTCCCGGGCGGCCAGCGGGCCATCCTCGCGCCGCTGCGCGGGCGACGCCGGGTGATCGGCGCGGCCGTGTTCCTGCGCGGCCCGGAGCGGGTCGCGTTCGAGGCGGACGACCTCCTCGTGGCCGCCCAGCTGGCCACCCACAGCGCGCTCGGCATCGACAAGGCGGTGCTGTACGGCCGGGAGGCGTACATCGCCGACGAGCTGCAGCGCACCATGCTCCCGGAGACGCTGCCGCAGCCGACCGGCGTGCGGCTCGCCTCGCGCTATCTGCCCGCCGCGGAGACCGCGCGGGTCGGCGGCGACTGGTACGACGCGATCCCGCTGCCCGGCAGCCGCGTGGCGCTGGTGGTGGGTGACGTCATGGGCCACTCCATGACGTCCGCCGCGATCATGGGCCAGCTGCGGACGACGGCGCAGACGCTGGCGGGCCTCGACCTGCCGCCGCAGGAGGTGCTGCACCACCTCGACGAGCAGGCCCAGCGGCTGGGCACCGACCGGATGGCGACCTGCCTGTACGCCGTCTACGACCCGGTCTCGCACCGCATCACCATCGCCAACGCCGGCCATCCGCCGCCCGTGCTGCTGCACCTGGGCGGGCGCGCGGAGGTGCTGCGGGTGCCCGCGGGCGCCCCGATCGGGGTGGGCGGCGTGGACTTCGAGGCCGTCGAGCTGGACGCGCCCGCCGGGGCGACGCTGCTGCTCTACACCGACGGTCTGGTCGAGTCCCGGCTGCGGGACGTGTGGACCGGCATAGAGCAGCTGCGCGAGAAGCTCGCCGCGACCGCGCAGCTCACCGGGCCCGACCACCCGCCGCCGCTGGAGGCGCTGTGCGACGAGGTGCTGGACATGCTCGGGCCGGGCGACCGGGACGACGACATCGCGCTGCTCGCGGCACGCTTCGACGGGATCGCACCGAGCGATGTCGCCTACTGGTACCTGGAGCCGGAGGACGCCGCGCCCGGCCGGGCCCGGCGGCTGGCCCGCCGCGCGCTGGCCCGGTGGGGGCTGGAGGAGCTGACCGACTCGGTGGAGCTGCTGGTCAGCGAGGTCGTCACCAACGCGGTGCGGTACGCCACGCGGCCGGTCACGCTGCGGCTGCTGCGCACCGACGTGCTGCGCTGCGAGGTCGGCGACGACGTGCCGCAGCTGCCGCGGCTGCGGCAGGCCCGGGCGACCGACGAGGGCGGGCGCGGGCTGTATCTCGTCAACCGGATGGCCCGGCGGTGGGGAGCGACCCGGCTCAGCACCGGGAAGGTCGTCTGGTTCGAGCTGAACCGGATATAGCGCAACCGGAGACAACGGACCGGTTGAGCGGCCCGGATACAGCGCCGCACCCGCCGGACGACGTCGTCGTCCGGCGGGTGCGCAAGAGCCCCTCCTGGTCGCCCTCTTACTGATCGTCCTCTTCGGGGTCGAAGGGGTTGTCGGGCAGGCCACCGCCGCCACCGTTGTCTCCGCCGCCGTTCGCCGGCGGGGTCGCCGTGGGCGTCGTCCGCGTCGGGGTCGGCGTCGGGGTCGGGGTGGGCGTCTGGCTCGGGGTCTGCGACGGCGTCCGGGACGGGGACTCCGACACGCTGGCGGACGGCGACGGGGACCGCGTCGTCGGCTCCTCGGACGGGGTCGGGGTGGGCGTCGGGGTCGGGGTGGGCCGGACCGCGGCGCCCTGGGTGGTGTTCAGGTCGAACCGGGTCACCTTGTCCATCGCGCCGAAGGTGTACTGGGCCCAGATCTGCGCCGGGAAGCCACCGCCGTTGACGCGGGGTTCGCCGCCGGCCTTGTACATCGGTACCTGTGCGTGCGGGGGCTTGTCGTCCTCGCCGAACAGGCCGACCGAGGTGACCAGGTCGGGGGTGTAGCCGGTGAACCAGGCCGACTTGTTGTCGTCGGAGGTGCCGGTCTTGCCGGCCACCTGCTGACCGTTGCGCAGCGGATTCTCGCGGACCGAGCGGCGGGCCGTACCGTCGTCGACCACGCCGGTGAGGACCGAGGTGACGGTGTCGGCGGCCTCGCGGCTGATGACCCGCTCGCCGACCGGGTCGGGCAGGTCGACCGTGGTGGCGCGGTGCTCGGCGGACTTCAGCAGGGTCGGGGTGACCTGCTTGCCGTGGTTGGCGAGGGTGGCGTAGGCGCCGGCCATCTCCAGCGGGCTCGCGCCCATCGAGCCGAGGGTCTGGGCGGGCACGGCCTCCAGCTCCTCGGTGTCCATGCCCAGCTCGCCCGCGACATCGAGCACCTTCTGCATGCCGACGTCCACGCCCATCTGCGCGAAGACGGAGTTGACGGACTTGTTCATCGCCGTCTGGACGGTGATGTCGCCGTAGTCGACGTCGTCCTCGTTCTCCGGGGCGAAGCCGACCCGGGTGCCGTTGTCCACGACGGGGCGCTTGCTGTCGCCGTCGTAGACGGTGCTCGCGGTGATGGGGGTGCCGTCCTGGGTGGTGGCGCCCTCCTCCAGGGCGGCGGCCAGGATCATCGGCTTGAAGGTGGAGGCGGGCTGGTAGTCGTCGCGGGTGGCGTTGTTGGTGTAGTGCTCGACGTAGTCCGTGCCGCCGTACATCGCGAGGACCCTGCCGGTCTTCGGGTCGACGGAGACGGCGCCGGCCTGGACGTCGGCGTCGACGTCCCGCTTCTTCGGGTCGAGCTTGCTGGTCAGCTGGTCCTCGACGGCCTTCTCCAGCAGCTTCTGCTTCTTGCTGTCGATGTTGACCGTGATGGTCCAGCCACCGCGCTTGATCTTGGTCAGGGCCTCTTCCATGTCGGCGGCGGAGCCCTGGGCGACCAGCTGCCGGGCGAGTTCCCGGTTGGCCTCCTCGACGATGTAGCCGTTCTGGCCCTCCATGCCGGGGGCGGCCTTGGGGTCCTCGGGCACCGGGAACGTCATGGCGGCGCGCTTGCCGGCGTCGAGCCAGCCCTCCTCGACCATGTTGTCGAGGACGTAGTCCCAGCGCTCGCGGACCAGCTTCTTTCCGGTGGGGGAGGCGATCGACCAGTCGTAGGAGTTGGGCGCCTGGAGCAGCGCGGCCAGGTAGGCGCCCTGTTCGAGGCTGAGGTCGGCGGCGTCGACGCGGTAGTACGACTGGGCGGCGGCCTGGATGCCGTAGGCGTCGCGGCCGTAGAAGCTGGTGTTCATGTAGCCCGCGAGGATCTCGTCCTTCGACATCCGGCGGTCCACCTTCAGGGAGATGACCAGCTCCTTGAGCTTGCGGCTGACCGTCTGGTCCTGGGTGAGGTAGTAGTTCTTGACGTACTGCTGGGTGATCGTCGAGCCGCCCTGCTTGCCCTTGCCGGAGAGGGTGTTGAGGACACCGCGGGCGGTGCCCTTCAGGTCGACGCCGGAGTCGCTGTAGAAGGACTTGTTCTCGGCGGCGACGAAGGCCTTCTGGACGGGCTTGGGCACTTCGGCGAGGTCGACGACCTCACGGTTGAGGCCCTTGCGGGCGAGGGTGGCGCCGTCGCTGTACTTGTAGACGTTGCCCTGTTCCTTGGCGAGGGCGTTCCCCTGGGGGATGTCGATCATCAGGTACAGCACGACGAACGCGCCGATGCCGAGCAGGCACGTCCCGAGGAACGTGCCGAGGATCTTCTTCCAGGTGAACAGCCGGCGTATGCCGCTCTTGCCGGTCGCGCCCGCCGCCCCCGACGAACGGCGGCGCCGGGGCGCCGCGCGGCGGCCACCGCGCTGTCGCGCTCGTCTCTCTTCCGCTCGTCCCATGAGTGCGTCTGCTCCGCTTCGTTCTCGGTTGTCACACAAGTCGCGTGCGTCAGGTCAGCTCTGCAAGCTAACACCGCTCTATGTGACCAAGTCGGTTCGATCCGGTCTTTTCTGGACGTGACAATCAGCACCCGCCCCACCGGAACCGACGCTTGAGAGGGGGTTGTGGTTGCCGTGACGGGGTAAAGTGATATCACTTAGCTAGATCAAAGCTATGCCGTACGAGAACGGGGGGCCACCCATGGCCACACACGACACCGCCGCCGTCGCCGATCTGCCCGACATGCCCGAACCGCGCGTCCGGGAGTTCACCGCGCACAGCATCGGCGGCGGACTCGCCCTGCTGCTGGGCCTGCTCGGGCTGCTCGGCGGGATCGCCATGGTCGTCGCCGCGACGACCGTGACGGCCGCCGGCGCCAAGGCCGCACTGATCGCCCTCGGCGTCCTGACCGGCGTCGCCGCGTTCGTCGCCATGTGCGGGCTGAACATGGTGGCGCCGGGCGAGGCCCGCGTGGTGCAGCTCTTCGGGCGCTACCGGGGCACGATCCGCCAGGACGGACTGCGCTGGGTGAACCCGCTCACCTCCCGCACCAAGATCTCGACGCGGGTCCGCAACCACGAGACCGCCGTCCTGAAGGTCAACGACGCCTACGGCAACCCGATCGAGCTGGCCGCGGTCGTGGTGTGGAAGGTCGAGGACACCGCGCAGGCCACCTTCGAGGTGGACGACTACATCGAGTTCGTCTCCACCCAGACCGAGGCGGCCGTCCGGCACATCGCCATCGAGTACCCGTACGACGCCCACGACGAGGACGGGCTCTCGCTGCGCGGCAACGCCGAGGAGATCACCGAGAAGCTGGCCGTCGAGCTGCAGGCGCGCGTCGAGGCGGCAGGCGTGCGGATCATCGAGTCCCGCTTCACGCACCTCGCCTACGCCCCCGAGATCGCCTCGGCGATGCTCCAGCGCCAGCAGGCCGGCGCGGTGGTCGCGGCGCGGCGGCAGATCGTGGACGGCGCGGTCGGCATGGTCGAGGCGGCCCTGGACCGGATCGCCGAGCGGGACATCGTGGAACTCGACTCCGAACGGAAGGCGGCGATGGTGTCCAACCTCATGGTGGTGCTGTGCGGGGACCGCTCCGCGCAGCCGGTCCTCAACACCGGGACGCTCTACCAGTGACGGACTCCGCGGAGGGACCCGCTCCCCGGCGCCGGCCGCGGCAGGAGCGCAAGCAGGTGCTGCTGCGGCTCGACCCGCTGGTGTACGAGGCGCTGGCCCGCTGGGCCGGTGACGAGCTGCGCTCGGCCAACGCGCAGATCGAGTTCCTGCTGCGCCGGGCGCTGGCCGAGTCCGGCCGGCTGCCCGGCGAAGCGGGGCCGATCCCGCGCCGGGGCCGGCCGCCCAAGGGCCCGGCGGGCGGCCGGGGCGAGCCGAGCGACAACTAGACACGGGGCGTATACACGCGACGTATACATGGTGTGTAGAGTGGCCGTCATGTCCATCGGTCACACTCTTCTCGGCCTGCTCGAGTCCGGCCCCCGCCACGGCTACGACCTCAAGCGCGCCTTCGACGCGAAGTTCGGTCAGGACCGGCCGCTGCACTACGGCCAGGTCTACTCGACGATGTCCCGCCTGCTGAAGAACGGGCTCGTCGAAGTCGACGGCATCGAGCCCGGCGGCGGCCCGGAGCGCAAGCGGTACGCGATCACCGACGCCGGGATCACCGATGTCGAACGCTGGCTCGCCACCCCGGAGAAGCCCGAGCCGTACCTGCAGTCGACCCTCTACACCAAGGTCGTCCTCGCACTCCTCACCCACCGCGACGCCGCCGACATCCTCGACGGTCAGCGCGCCGAACACCTGCGCATGATGCGCATCCTCACCGACCGCAAGCGCAAGGGCGACCTCGCCGACCAGCTGATCTGCGACCACGCCCTGTTCCACCTCGAGGCCGACCTGCGCTGGCTGGAGCTGACCGCCGCGCGTCTCGACAAGCTGGCCGCGGCGGTGGTGTCCGAGTGAGCGCCCCCGCCGGAGCCCTGCTCGTGGCCGAGGGGCTGCGCAAGACGTACGGGCCGACGACGGCGCTGGACGGCGCCGGGTTCTCCATCCACCCCGGCGAGGTCGTCGCCGTGATGGGCCCCTCCGGGTCCGGCAAGTCCACCCTGCTCCACTGCCTCGCCGGGATCGTCACCCCCGACGCAGGGTCGATCACGTACGCCGGGCGGGAGCTGGCCACCATGAGCGACGCCGGGCGCAGCGCGCTGCGGCGCAGCGAGTTCGGGTTCGTGTTCCAGTTCGGGCAGTTGGTGCCGGAGCTGACCTGCGTGGAGAACGTGGCGCTGCCGCTGCGGCTGAACGGCACGTCCCGCCGGGCCGCCGAGCGCACGGCGCTGGAGTGGATGGCCCGGCTGGAGGTCGACGGCATCGCCAAGAAGCGGCCCGGCGAGGTCTCCGGCGGGCAGGGGCAGCGCGTCGCCGTGGCGCGGGCGCTGGTGACGGGCCCGCGGGTGCTGTTCGCCGACGAGCCGACCGGCGCGCTCGACTCCCTCAACGGCGAGCGCGTGATGGAGCTGCTGACGGACGCGGCCCGGTCGGCCAACGCGGCCGTCGTGCTCGTCACCCACGAGGCGCGGGTCGCCGCCTGGTCCGACCGCGAGATCGTCGTACGGGACGGCAGGTCACGGGACATGGAGCGGATCGTATGAACCTGCGGCAGTGGGCGAGGGACCTGGGACTCGGGTTCCGGTTCGCGTTCGCCGGCGGGCGGGAAGGGTGGATCCGCGCCCTGCTGACCGCCGTCGGAGTCGGCCTCGGGGTGGCGCTGCTGCTGCTCACGACCGCGATCCCGAACGCGCTGGCGGCACGGCACGACCGGGAGAGCGCCCGCTCGGACCTCCGGTTCAGCCAGACCGAGCTGGACAAGGGCGACGACACCTTGCTCGTCGCCAACGCCGGTACGACCTTCCGCGACAAGGACATCCGCGGCCGGGTGCTGGAGCCGGAGGGGCCGCACGCCCCCGTGCCGCCCGGCGTCGACCGGCTCCCCGGCGTGGACGAGATGGTGGTCTCCCCCGCGCTGAAGCGGCTGCTGGAGTCGGACGAGGGCACGCTGCTGCGCGACCGGCTGCCGCAGCGGATCACCGGCACCATCGGGGAGAGCGGGCTGATCGGCTCGCAGGAACTCGCCTTCTACCGGGGCGGCGAGGGGCTCGCGGCGCGGCTCGGCGAGGGGGCCTCCCGGATCGACCGGTTCGGTGATCCGCTGCCGTCGACGGAGCGGATGGACCCGGTGCTGCTGCTGCTGATCCTGGTCGTCTTCGTGGTGCTGCTGATGCCGGTCGGCGTCTTCGTCGCCACGGCCGTGCGGTTCGGCGGCGAGCGCCGCGACCGGCGGCTGGCCGCGCTGCGGCTGGTCGGCGCCGACAGCCGGATGACGCGGCGGGTGGCCGCGGGCGAGGCGATGGCCGGGGCGCTGCTCGGGCTGGTCTTCGGCACCGGGTTCTTCCTGATCGGCCGCCAGTGGGCGGGGTCGGTGGAGGTGTTCCGGTTCAGCGCCTTCCCCAGCTACCTGGACCCCTCGCCGCTGCTCGCGCTGCTGGTCGCCGTCGCGGTGCCGGCCGCGGCCGTGCTGGTCACCCAGGCCGCGCTGCGCGGCGTGGTGATCGAACCCCTCGGGGTGGTGCGCACGGCGCGGCCCGCGCGGCGCCGGCTGTGGTGGCGGCTGCTGCTGCCGCTGGCGGGCCTCGGGATGCTCTACCCGATGATCGGCAACGGGCGGGACGAGGGCGAGTTCAACCAGTACCTCGTCACCGGCGGTGTCCTGCTGCTGCTGGTCGGCGTGACCGCGCTGCTGCCGTGGATCGTCGAGGCCGTCGTCGCCCGGCTCGGCGCGGGCGCGGTGTCCTGGCAGCTCGCCGTACGACGACTCCAGCTGAGCAGCGGCTCGGCGGCCCGCATGGTCAACGGCATCGCGGTGGCGGTGGCCGGGGCGATCGCGCTGCAGATGCTGTTCGCGGGCGTCGAGGACGACTACACGAAGGACACCGGGCAGGACCTCACCCGCGCCCAGATGCAGGTCGGCGTCCCGGCGGGCCTCTCGCTCGACGCGGCGCGCGCCCGCTTCGAGGCGACCGAGGGCGTCAGCCGGGTGTACGGCTTCTCCGAGGGCATGGTCGGCGACCGGGCCGAGGAGCCGGAGCGGTTCACGCAGATCGCCGTCGGCGACTGCGGGTCCCTGCGGGAGCTGGCCGCGCTGCCCTCCTGCCGGGACGGCGACGTGTTCGTGCTGGAGGGCGCCGAGTACGACACCGACGGGCTCGCACTGGCCCGGCCGGGCGGCGCGCTCTACTTCGACACCACCTCGTCCGGCGACGAGGCGACGCCGGTCGCCTGGCCCGTGCCGGAGGACATCCGGCGGGCCCGCTCGGTCCCGGACCCCACCGGCGTCCGGCGCGGCGGCATCCTGCTCACCCCGGGTGCCCTGCCCCGCGAGGCCGCGGCGGCCGTGCCCGGACAGCTCTATCTGCGGCTGGACGAGTCGGTGCCGGACGCCCGGGAGCACGTGCGCAACACCGCCGCGGACATCGACCCGTTCGTCGAGCCGATGACCTGGGTGGCCGCCAAGCAGAGCAACCGGTTCGCGGCCATCCGCACCGGCCTGTTCGTCGGCGCGAGCTGTGTGCTGCTGCTGATCGGGGCGAGTCTGCTCGTCTCCCAGCTGGAGCAGTTGCGGGAGCGCCGCAAGCTGCTCTCCTCGCTGGTCGCCTTCGGCACGCGGCGCTCGACGCTGAGCCTGTCGGTGCTGTGGCAGACGGCGGTGCCGATCGCGCTCGGTCTCGCGCTGGCCTGCGTGGTGGGGCTGACGCTGGGCACGGTGCTGCTGAAGATGACGGACACCGCGGTGCGGGTGGACTGGGCGAGTGTGCTGGCGATGACGGGGATGGGTGCGGGGGTGGTGCTTGTCGTCACGCTGCTCAGCATGCCGCCGCTGATTCGGCTGATGCGGCCGGATGGTCTGCGCACGGAGTAGCTCCGCGGGCCTGGGCGCCTACGGGGGGGGGATGGCCTGGGGTCGTGGGCGGCTGCAGGGTGGTGGGGGCTGGGCGCGCAGTTCCCCGCGCCCCTGCGGGGGGGGGACTGGGCCCCGGGTGTTGCGGCAGCCCGTGACGCCGGCCGTCCGAGGGGGGTTCGGCGGTCGTGGGCGGCTGCGGGGTAGTGGGGGCTGGGCGCGCAGTTCCCCGCGCCCCCGGGGTGGGGGAACTGGGCCTCGGCTTTCCATTGCGCCCGTGCCGGGGTCCTCAGGCGGTGTCCTCCACCACCCTTACCGGCAGGGGGCGCAGGGCGTCGCGTAGGGCGGAGGCCAGTTCTGTGTACTCGGCGCCGCGGGCGGCGCCCGCGCGCATGGCCAGGGCGATGCGGCGGGTGGGGGCGGGGTCGGCGAAATAGCCGGTGAGGAGCTGGTTGCTGCGGCTGGTCTCCACCTTGAGGGCGGTGCGCGGCAGCAGGGTGCAGCCGAGGCCGCCCGCGACCAGCTGGACGAGGGTGGACAGACCGGCGGCGGTGGTGGTCACGGGGGCGTCCTCACGGCCGGCCTCGCGGCAGATGTCGAGGGCCTGGTCGCGCAGGCAGTGGCCCTCGTCCAGGAGCAGCAGGTTGAGTTCCTTCAGCGCCTCGCGCGGGATGCCCTCCCGGCCGCCGAGCCGGTGGTCGAGCGGGGTGACCAGGACGAAGTCCTCGTCGAACAACGGCAGTTCCACCACCCCCGGCACCCCCAGCGGCACCGCGAGCAGCAGCAGGTCGAGGCGGCCGCTGGTGAGGCCGTCGAGGAGGTTGGCGGTCTGCTCCTCGTGGACCTGGAGGTCGAGATCGGGGTAGCGCTCGTGGACGAGGCGCAGCACGGTCGGCAGAAGATACGGCGCGACCGTCGGGATCACGCCGAGCCGCAGCGCCCCGGTGAAGGGCGCCCGCACCGCCTCGGCCTCCTCCATCAGCGCGCCGACTTCCTCCAGCACCGCCTTCGCGCGGACGGCGAGGCGCTCGCCGGCGGGCGAGAGCAGCACCTTGCGGGTCGTACGCTCGAGGAGGGTCACCCCCAGCACCTCCTCCAGGGCGGAGACGGCGCCGGAGAGCGCGGGCTGGCTCATGCCGATCGCCGCGGCGGCGTCCCGGAAGTGGAGATGCTCGGCGACGGCGGCAAAGGCCCTCAGCTGGGCAAGACTGGGCTGGCGCCGCTTGCCGGCATGACCCATGGGGTTCACGTTACCTACAGTCACTAATAGCTACCTCCGATCAACGCGACCAAGTGTAGCTATTTCACTAATCAATGCGCGCTGTGCCACGATCATGCTCGTCCAACCCATGGGAAACACCCGTCAAAAGCGGGTGTTTCTTCGCTGCGCTGCAAGGAGAGCTAGTGCTCACTGTCGGTGACAAGTTCCCCGAGTTCGAACTGACCGCCTGCGTCTCGCTGGAGAAGGGCAAGGAGTTCGAGAAGATCAACCACAAGACCTACGAGGGCAAGTGGAAGGTGATCTTCGCCTGGCCCAAGGACTTCACCTTCGTGTGCCCGACCGAGATCGCGGCCTTCGGCAAGCTGAACGACGAGTTCGCCGACCGTGACGCCCAGGTCCTCGGCTTCTCCGGCGACTCCGAGTTCGTCCACCACGCCTGGCGCAAGGACCACGACGACCTGCGCGACCTGCCGTTCCCGATGATGGCCGACTCCAAGCACGAGCTGATGCGTGCCCTCGGCATCGAGGACGAGGAGGGGTTCGCCAAGCGCGCGGTCTTCATCGTGGACCAGAACAACGAGATCCAGTTCACCATGGTGACCGCCGGCTCCGTCGGCCGTAACCCCAAGGAGGTCCTGCGGGTCCTCGACGCGCTGCAGACGGACGAGCTGTGCCCCTGCAACTGGAACAAGGGCGACGAGACCCTGGACCCGGTCGCGCTGCTGGCTGGTGAGTGACCCATGTCGCTCGACGCGCTGAAGTCCCGTATACCGGACTACGCCAAGGACCTGAAGCTCAACCTGGGTTCGGTCATCGGCAACTCCGACCTCCCCGCCCAGCAGCTGTGGGGCACCGTGCTGGCGACCGCCATCGCCTCGCGCTCCCCGATCGTGCTGCGTGAGCTGGAGCCGGAGGCGAAGGCGAACCTCACGCCGGAGGCCTACACCGCGGCCAAGTCCGCGGCGGCCATCATGGCGATGAACAACGTCTTCTACCGCACCCGCCACCTGCTGTCCGACCACGAGTACGGCACCCTGCGCGCCGGTCTGCGGATGAACGTCATCGGCAACCCCGGCGTCGACAAGGTCGACTTCGAGCTGTGGTCGTTCGCCGTGTCCGCGATCAACGGCTGCGGCATGTGCCTGGACTCGCACGAGCAGGTGCTGCGCAAGGCGGGCCTCGACCGCGACGTGATCCAGGAGGCCTTCAAGATCGCCTCCGTGATCCAGGCGGTCGGCGTCACGCTGGACGCCGAGGCGGTCCTGGCCGAGTGACCCGGCCGGTTCGCTGACCAAGCGCCGAAGGCCCCGTCCACCCACCGGTGGACGGGGCCTTCGGCGTTCCCGTGAAGGGTCAGGCGCCCGGCTCCGAGGGCGGCACGCCCGGCGCCGCGTCGGTCGCCGTGGCACCGTGCGGCGGCGGGGAGTGCCGCAGCGTGGACTCCGTGGAGTACGCCCGCAGATAGCCGACGACCGTGTTCGTCACCGCCACCAGCGGTACGGCGACCACCGCGCCGCCGATCCCGGCGACCATGCCGCCCGCAGCGACCGACAGCACCACGGCGAGCGGATGCACCCGCACGGCCCGCCCGAGGATGAACGGCTGCAGGATGTGCCCCTCGATCTGCTGCACCGCGAGCACCACGACCAGCGTCATCACGGCGGTGAACACGCCCTGGGTGACCAGCGCGACGACCACCGCGAGCGCCCCGGAGACCACGGCGCCGACCAGCGGGATGAAGGCGAACAGGAAGATGAACACCGCCAGCGGCACGGCCATCGGCACGTCCAGGAAGTAGATGCCGAGGCCGATGAAGATGGCGTCGATCAGGGCCACTATCACCGTGCCGCGCACATACGCCGTCAGCGTCCGCCAGGCCCGCGGCCCCGCGCCCGCCACACCGGGCCGGGCGGCGGCCGGGACCAGCCTCAGCGTCCACTCCCAGATGCGCCGGCCGTCGTAGAGCAGGAAGAGCGTGGAGAAGACGGCGAGCAGGATGCCGGTCAGCGTCTCGACGACGACCGTCACGCCCTCCAGACCGGCCGAGGTGATCTGGTCGGTGTTGGCGCCGATCGCCTCGCGCAGGTTCTCCGCGATGTCGTTGATCTGCTTGTCGGTGACGTGGAACGGGCTGTCCAGCAGCCAGCGGCGCAGCTCGTCGATGCCGTCCTGCACCTGGTCGGAGAGGTCGTCGATGTTCTCCATGACCTGCCAGGTCACGAACCAGCCGACCAGGCCCATCACCACGAACCCGAGCAGCGCGGCCAGCGCGGTGGCCAGGCCGCGCGGCACCCCGAGGCGGCGCAGCCGGCCGACGGTCGGCTGCAGCAGCGCCGTCATCAGCAGCGCGGCGACGAAGGCCAGCACCACGAGCTGGACGGCGCTGATGACCCGCATGAGCACCCAGACGGTGCCCGCCAGCACCAGCAGCCGCCAGCCGGCCTCGGCGGCGACCCTGACGCCCCACGGCACGGCCTGCGCCGGGTCGGGGCGGGGCGCGACGGCCGGGGCGTATCCGGGGGGCGGCGGCACCTGCGCCGGCGTTCCGGCCGGCTCACGTGCGCTGTCCGCGTGCTCCCGCTCGGCCTCCGCGCGGCGTTCCTCCCACTGTCTGCCCATGCGGTTCAGTCCGGCGCCCAGCCGGCCGAGCCACCCTGGCACTCGCGACATGTTCCGTCCCTCTCCCCCGTCGGGTCCCCACCACTCCTCCCTGGAGTCGTCCCGACAGACCGTACAGGGCGAAAGCCCCTCACCGTAGAACGGTGAGGGGCTGCGCGAAGCCGGGCGGGGTGCAGACCGCAGGTCGCGGGGGGCGGCCTAGTACCAGTGGTTGGCCTGCCAGAACGACCAGGCGCCGCAGGGGCTGCCGTAGCGGTCGTTCATGTAGTTGAGGCCCCACTTGATCTGCGTGGCCGGGTTGGTCTGCCAGTCGGCGCCGACGGACGCCATCTTGGACCCGGGCAGCGCCTGGAAGAGACCGTAGGCGCCGGAAGAGGGGTTGACCGCGCGGTAGTTCCAGTCGGACTCGTGGTCCACGATGTTGCTGAAGCAGGTCCACTGGTCGCCGGGCACCATCTGGCGCGCCATCGACTGGATCTGCGCGATGGAGTACGAGCTCTGGACGGCGAAGGTGGAGGCGTCGGCCCGGGCGGCGTCGCGGCTGGCCTTCTGCTCGGCCTCCTCGCGCTCCTTGGCTTCCTTGGCCTCCTGAGCGGCCTTCTCGGCCTGCTCCTTCTTCGCGATCGCGGTCTCGGCGGCCTTCTTGCGGGCCGCCTCCTCGGCGTCCTTCTTGGCGCTCGCGTCCGCGGCGATGGCCTGGACGTCGGCCTGCTGCGTCAGGGAGGCGGTCTGCACCTGGGCCTGTTGGCCCGCGGGTATGTCCGCGAGGAGCGTCAGGTCGGTTGCCGCCGCCTCGGCGTCGTTGTTCTGCGCGGTGCTGCCCGAGGCAACGCCGACGACGCTTCCGACTGCGGTGACCGCGGTGGCCGAGGCCACTGCGAGTCCCCGGACCGAAATCCGGCTCACACGGTTTCCTTCCAGCATCGCCCGCTTCGGTGACCCTGGCGGACGCAATCGTGCCCCTGGCACTGGCCTCCCCAACTACGGGGTCACGGAAGGCGCGGGCCCGGTGGGCAACTCCCCCGCGGGGAGCGCCGCATGGTGCTCGGGCGGCATACGACGGTTGCTATGGAGTTAGCGGGGTACTTCAGTTGTCCCGTACCGCTGGGGGTACGGATACAGGTGTGTCGTATGCGGGGCCTGACAGGAGTGAGACTCTGCCGCAAGGCGACGCCGTGAGGCAATTCCGAGTTGCGTGTGAAAGCTCACATCCCGTTCGACCCCCGGGATTTCGCGGTTTCCGCACGAGCGAAGGCGCCGTCCGGCTAGGCTCTTCGCCTTTCCGGACGGCGCCAAGTCACCCGCTGTCGCCCGCGGATGGGACGAGTGGATCAGAGGGTGACAAGCGGATCAGATCTGCCCTTCCTCCAGCATTTCGGTCACAAGGGCGGCGATCTGGGACCTCTCGGACCGGTTGAGGGTGACGTGCGCGAACAGCGGATGCCCCTTCAGCCTCTCCACGACGGCGACGACACCGTCGTAGCGCCCGACCCGGAGGTTGTCCCGCTGGGCCACGTCATGGGTGAGCACCACCCGGGAATTCGCCCCGATCCGCGACAGGACGGTCAGCAGGACGTTCCGCTCCAGCGACTGGGCCTCGTCCACGATGACGAACGCGTCGTGCAGCGAGCGCCCGCGGATGTGGGTGAGCGGCAGCACCTCCAGCATGCCGCGCGCGGTGACCTCCTCGATGACCTCGCGGCTGGTGACCGCCGAGAGGGTGTCGAAGACGGCCTGCGCCCAGGGGCTCATCTTCTCCGCCTCGGTGCCGGGCAGATAGCCCAGCTCCTGCCCGCCGACCGCGTACAGCGGGCGGAAGACCATGATCTTCTCGTGCTGGCGGCGCTCCAGCACCGCCTCCAGGCCCGCGCACAGTGCCAGCGCCGACTTGCCGGTGCCGGCCCGGCCGCCCATCGAGACGATCCCCACCTCCGGGTCGAGCAGCAGGTCGAGCGCGATGCGCTGCTCGGCGCTGCGCCCCTTGATGCCGAACGCCTCCCGGTCGCCGCGCACCAGCCGGACCATGCCGTCCGGCGTCACCCGGCCGAGGGCCCGGCCGCGCTCGGAGTGGATGGTCAGGCCCGTGTGCACGGGCAGGTCCGCCGCCTCGGGGACGTGGATGTGCCCTTCCTCGAAGAGGATGTCCACCTGCTCGGCCGCCAGGGTCAGTTCGGACATCCCGGTCCAGCCGGAGGAGTCCGTGATGGCGAGCTCCGCGCGGTACTCCTCGGCCAGCAGGCCGACCGAGGAGGCCTTGATCCTCAGCGGCAGGTCCTTCGACACGACGGTGACGTCGAACCCCTCGGCCTGCAGGTTGCGGGCGACCGCGAGGATGCGGGAGTCGTTGTCCCCCAGGCGGTAGCCGCTGGGCAGCACGCTGGGGTCCGAGTGGTTGAGCTCGACACGCACGGTCCCGCCGAGGTCGCCGGTGGGGATGGGGGCGTCGAGACGCCCGTACCGCACCCGGAGGTCGTCGAGCAGGCGCAGGGCCTGCCGGGCGAAGTAGCCGAGTTCGGGATGGTGCCGCTTGGCCTCCAGCTCCGTGACCACGACGACGGGCAGCACGACCTCGTGCTCGTCGAAGCGGCTCAGAGCGTTCGGGTCGGCCAGCAGGACGCTGGTGTCGAGAACATAGGTGCGCCGGTCTGGCTTGTGGCGCTGTGCGCTGGTCACCACGGAAGGACGTACCCCCTCGGATGAGGTCGGGGAGCGACGGAGCGGAAGCTGGGCCGGGAGGCGGGAAAGATCCAGGCCGGTCGACGGCCCTCGTGCACCGCGGGCCGGAAACCGGCCCTCCGCCGCTGCTTCCGTGCCGAGACCGCACGGTGGGGCTGGTGCAAAGGACCTCCCGGGCGGACGACCCCGTGCCGCCCGCTGAGATCCGACACCCGTGGTTCGGGCGTCGACCTGTCTGGTCTATGCCCTCGAACAGGCGATGCCATGCCACGGCATATGACGGCGCGCCGGTGAACTCCTGGTGACATGCGCCGTCTTGCCGGCGTTTGCCCCGCGCCGGAGGGGGTACCCGTACACCCCTCAGGGGGACTTTCGTGCGTCAGCCGCCGTAACGGCGGTGGCGTGCCGCGTAGTCGCGCAGGGCACGCAGGAAGTCGACCTTGCGGAAGGCCGGCCAGAAAACGTCGCAGAAGTAGTACTCCGAATGGGCCGTCTGCCACAGCATGAATCCGGACAGCCGCTGCTCGCCGCTGGTGCGGATGACCAGGTCGGGGTCGGGCTGGTCGCCGGTGTACAGGTGACGGCCGATCATGTCGATGTCGACGGCCTCGGCCAGCTCCGTCAGGGAGGTGCCCCGCTCGGCCGCCTCGTGCAGCATCGAGCGGACCGCGTCGGCGATCTCCTGCCGGCCGCCGTAGCCGATGGCGACGTTGACCAGTATCCCGTCGATGTGGGCGGTGGCCTCCTCGGCCTCCTTCAGGGTGGTCTGCATGCCCGCCGGCAGCAGGTCCATGGTGCCCACGTGGTGCACCCGCCAGCGGCCGTCGGCGGCGAGGGTGCGCACGACGTCCTCGATGATGCCGAGCAGCGGGACCAGTTCCTCCCGCGGCCGGTCGAAGTTGTCCGTCGACAGCAGCCAGAGCGTGACGACCTCGACGTCCGTCTCGGTGCACCAGCCGAGGAACTCCTCGATCTTCTCGGCGCCGGCCCGGTGGCCGTGCACGGTGCTGGAGCCCGCCGCCTTCGCCCAGCGGCGGTTGCCGTCCATGATCACGCCGATGTGCTTGGGCACCTGAGCGTGGTCCAGGTGGCCTTCCACCCGGCGTGCGTAGAGCCTGACCAGCAGGCCGCGCAGCTTGTCGCGCAGGTTCACGTGATTGTCAGCCCCTCCGGTGCGGATCGGACAGGGGACGGGCACGGCGCGCCTGCGGCGCCTGATGGCCGGGCGCGGATACGGGTGCGCCCCTGTCCGTATGGCGGTCCCCGGGGGCGAAGCCTACTCCTGCGGACGGGCGCAGCCGTTTCCGGGGCCCGGCGAAGGGGAAAAGAAACGGGCCGGTCCGTGGGGGGGAGACGGACCGGCCCGAGGGGGGGTTTCCACCATAACCCTTCGTAAGGGCCGGCGCGCACATCGGCGCGCCACAACTACTCTCCGAAGTCGCCCGGCAACGCCCCGCTGGTCGCGGAAGGCGCCTTTCACAAGGGGTTCCGGCCGTTTCACAGTCTCGGGCCGGACCCTCGCGGGGTCCCTCTTGCGGGCGACACGAACGCGACGGCAACGGCTTGACGCGCGGCCGGCGGGGAATCGTTCCGCGTCGGGGGAGACGAAAGCGGAGGTCAGGCCGGGCACCGTGCAGCCCCTCCACTGCGCGGTACCGCCCGCGCAGCTTTGCTCACGCGAATTGCCTTGGTCCGAACTTACGTGAGGGGAGGGGGCGGATCGAGCCGTTCCCCATAACGATGTGAAAACAGTGTGAATAAAGTGGCTGGTGGGACTGGGGAGGAAATCAAGGCAATCAGGTGGCCTACGGGCGGGTGGGCCTACGGGCGCAAGCGGACTTCCGGGCGCAAGCGGACTTCCGGGCGCAAGCGGGCTCACGGGCAGGCGGGCTTACGCGACGCAGGCGGGCTTCCGGGCCACGAACAGGTGCCGGGTGCTGTGCGCGACGAACGCGCCCTCCGCCTGGATCAGCTCGTGCAGCGCCCGCAGTCGCGGCTCGTACGCCTCGACGGTGAAGCCGGGCACCATCCACACCACCTTCCGCAGGAAGTGCACGACGGCGGCGATGTCGTGGAACTCGACCCGCAGCCGCTCCGCCCGCAGGTCCACGACCTCCAGCCCCGTGGCCTCGGCGTCGGCGCGTTCCCGCTCCGGGTCGCGCCCGCGGCGTACCTCCTCGGGCTGGGGCCCCAGGAAGTACTCCACCAGCTCGAAGACGCTGGCCGGCCCGACGTGCTGGGCGAAGTACGTGCCGCCCGGCTGGAGCACCCGCGCGATCTCGGCCCAGTGCGGTGTGACGGGGTGCCGGCTGACGACCAGGTCGAACGCGCCGTCCGCGAACGGCAACGGCGCGTCCTCCGGGGCGGCCACGACCACGACACCGCGCGGCCCGAGCAGGGCGGTGGCCTTGGCGACGTTCGGCGGCCAGCCCTCGGTGGCGGCGAGGAGCGCCGGCGCGGAGGCCGCCCGGCCGAGGGCGAAGTCCAGGACCTCCCCTCCCCCGGTCTGGATGTCCAGTACGGCGGTGGCGGCGCCGAGCCGCCCGGCCAGCGACTCGGCGTACCGCCAGGAGGGCCGCGCCTCGGTGGCCCGGCCCTCGAACCAGGAGAAGTCCCAGCCCTCGGTCGGGACGGAGGCTCCCTCGGCGACGAGTTCGTCGAAGGTGCGGGTGGGCTGACTGGGGGTGTGCTGAGCGGAGCTGTCCTGACCGGGGGTGTGCTGGCTGGGGTTGCGCTCGCTGGGGATGTGGTGGCCGTCCATGAACTGATCGTCGCGAACGCGGCGGCGCGCGGCCAACGAATAGCCGGCCGCTGACGGCGGTCCTCCCGGCTGCCGGTCAGTCGACCAGCGGCCTGACCTGCTCGGCCGCGAACCGGACGAACCCCTCCGGGTCGGGCTCGTCGGCGGTCGGCTGCAGGACGACGGAGTCGGCACCGGCCTCGGCCATCCGCCGTACGGCCTCGGCGACGTCCGCCGCGTCACCCGCGACGCCGAGACCGGGCACGTCGGCGAGCCCTTCGGCGGCCAGCTCGGCACGCAGCCGGCCGAAGGCGCCGGGACCGGTGGCGGTCAGCAGGTACACGACGATCCGATGCGGCTCGCCGTCCCCCCGGCCGGCCGCCGCGCGCCCTTCCTCGATGAGCCGCCGGGCGCGTCGTACGCCGTCCGCAGGCGTGGCCACGGTCAGGATGGTGCCGTCGGCGGCCTCGCCCGACAGCCGCAGGGAGCGCGGCCCGGTGACCCCGGCCAGTACCTCCGCCGGGGTGAGCGGGGGCCAGTCCAGCGCGACGTCGTCCAGCCGCACGTACCGCCCCTCGGTGCTGACCCGCTCGCCGCGCAGCAGGGCGCGCAGTGCGAGCAGATACTCCCGCAGCAACGTCACCGGCGACTCGGCCCGGGCGCCGACCTGCCCCATCCAGTCCTGCACGCCGTGCCCGACGCCGACGATCGCCCGGCCGGGGAACATACGGTGCAGGGTGGCCGTCTCCATGGCGGTGACGGCGACGTTGCGCAACGGCACGGGCAGCAGCCCGATGCCCACCTTCACCCGCTCGGTCCAGGCGAGCGCGGCGGCGGCCGTGGAGATCCCGCCCTCCAGGAAGCAGTCCTCCCACAGCCACAGCTCGTCGAGCCCGGAGTCGTCGGCGAGCCGCGCGAGGGCACGCAGCCGCTCGGGGGGAAGCTGCGGGCGGAACACTGCACCGAGTCCAGTCATGAACACTTCCTAACCGGAACGACGCACGCGGACAACTCCTTTAGGCCGCCGCCTGATTGCCCATCCCGGTCCACTCGCCCTGGCGCCGCGTCGGGCACCACGGGATCGTTTCCCGGCTGATGTCTGGCCGGAACCTTGGATGTATCCGTCGGGGACACCGACACCTTGGCGCGGAGCCTGCGATCCTGCGCATGATGACAGTCTGTTCCGCCGGAATCGTGCCGCAACGGGAGGTGGACTCGGATGGGCCGAAGGTGGCGCGACGGGCAGGGAACGCTGGTGATCCACGGGGTCAGGGGCGAGGTCCGGGTCGCCCTGGAGATCGCGACGTCCTACCGGGCCCGCACCAGAGGCCTGCTCGGCCGGGACACCGTGAACGGCGCGATGCTCCTCTCCCCCGCCGGCAGCATCCACACGCTCGGCATGCGCATCCCCATCGATGTCGCCTACCTCGACCGCGGGCTCCGTGTCATCGCCGTACGCACCATGCGCCCGGGCCGCATGGGGATGCCCCGGCTGCGGGCTCGGCATGTGGTGGAGGCGGAGGCAGGTGTGATGGAGGGGTGGGGGTTGAGCGCGGGGGTGGCGGTGAGGATCGTGGCTCGGGGAGAGCAAGGGGAAGCACGGGGCGATGAGTAAGCGTCAGGCTCCGTCTGCCGGACGGGTAGTCAGCGGCTCCCTGCGGGCTGGGGCAGTTTCAGCTTCAGCGGGCCGCAGCCGAGACGGGCGGCCTCGGCCTCGGCCTCGACGTAGCGGGGGAAGAGGGTGCGTACGACAGCACTCATACCGCTGCCATTGACCTGTACGAGGAACACCGTCGTGCCTGTCTGAAGGCAACGGGCACGAAAAATCCCGTGGTTGGGACCGATGCCGCCGAAGCCGGCATCGGAGCTCACCCGGTCGCCCTCGGCGAGCGCCATCCTCCCGAAGATGTCATCCCCTCCGCCACCGGAAGCGCCGGTGCCTGGACGGACTGAAGTCATACGGCATCCGGCACTCGAGTCGGCAAACCGGCCTGCGACGCACAGCCCGCGGCCTCGGCGACCGCCCTTGCCATTGAGTTGAGGATGACCATGACGTCTCTTGCTTCGGTGTCCCCCCGCAACCGATATGTGTCTCTGTACATCTCGGCCTTCACATAGTCCGTATCTCCGATGTACGCACCCTTGGCTGGCGCGTCGGTCGGGCAACGGAAGAAGAGGTCAGCTCCGTTGCTGCCTACCTGCGCAAAGACACCGATCGGGTACCGAGTTCTCCTCTCACCCGAATCCCCATTTCCTGAGGGGTAGGAGTCAGACGCCGAAAAACGGACCTGAAACAGCGGCTTGTCGTCACCTACCTGATAAACCGAACACTCACTCTGGTTCAGGTATTCGTCATAGAGGCTCTTGACCGACCCACTCACGGAGAACTTGTTCGACCGGCCTGCCTGATTCACTCCGGTGGCCTCTTCGAACCTTTTCGCGCCCGCCAAGCGTTGCAGGGCATCCTCCGCTGCAGCGTCAAGAGACCCATCACACAGGTCACTTGCAGGCATCCCAGCCTTTTCACTCCCAGCATCACTGGTGTCGGAGCCGCTACTGCAACCGCCCACCAGCATCGCAGCCGCCGCAAAGAGGACAGCCGACCTGGGAACTCTGCCCCGCATTATCGGAAGCGTCATTACTCACTCCTTGTAGGACGGTCGACCTCGGTAATCGTTCTCCAGCGTCCCCGTACCCATGTAGCTGCCCTTGATCCCTTCGATCCAATTCTGATCATCTGCCTTGTCGGCAGCCTTCGGATGACGCTCGAAGTATGCTTTGTATGTCTCTCCCAAGTCTTCCGTTCCTTGGAGATAGAACTCTCTGCTGGCCATTTGCGAAGGACCACTGGGATCGGCTGCCGCTTCTTCCGTCGCCTTATCGATTTCATGACCGAGCAGCGTATTGGCTGCGTTGACGATCTGATCCGCAGCTACAGGAGCAATCACCAGGGCGGCAGCAGTGGAACCAGGAAGAGGGACAGCGGCGACTCCGCCGGCCACCACCGCACCCGCCATCAGCTTCTTCCAGTCGGACGAGCGGGCGAGCTCCTTGTTTGCTTCCTCGGATTTCTCACCGTAAGTCGTGGCTGCCTGCTGCACGCGAGAGTGATCAAGGATTCCTCGGGCTTCCGCGCCGACAGACATGGCATCTCTGGCGCGGTTCATGTTCTCCTCACTGGTGGCCGGGTTGGCATCCAAGAGGCTCAGGGTGTACATGTGCTGCGCCGCGGTGACGATTTTGTGTGAGTCCTCATTCTGGCCGAGGACGCTCAGGAAGTCGATGGCCCCTTGATTGCCAATGCTCGCCCGGCCGTCGTAACGGGCCGGCAAGTCACCCGGATCCTTTTCGTGATCGCCGATTCCGGAAAGCTCGTAGTCGATATCGTCGATGTACGCACCGCCGATCTTCCCCAAGCTGTCGGCGAGTTCGGGCTGCGTGTGCAGCAACTTGGGGCCGCCCTCGCCTCCGTAGAGGTACGCGACCTGTTCGAAGACAGCTGCGGTGTTCGCCGTACGGCGGTCACCACCTGCCACGGTGTCTTTCGCGTCGGCGTCGTACGGGTATCCAGTCGTCGCCGCCTCCAACGCGTGACCGAGTGCGTCGCGCCCGGCCACGTAACCTTCTTTACCGTCCATCGTGGTATCGGGCAGCCAGAGACGTTCACTGGTCAGATACTTGAGATGCTCGTTGACCTCGGATTCGGTGTTGACCGTGTCTCTTTCCAACGTCGGCATGGAAGTATCCGAGAAGTCCGGGCGGGCGAAGAACTTCTCCGAAGCGCCAGGATTGTGCCCCAACGCCTCGAGGAAGCCTGTGACGGGGTGTCGGCCACGGTCATTCGCATTGCCCCACAGGTTGAGATCTCCCGTATTCCAGTTATTGACCCATGGAGTGGCGGCCCGTCCGTTGACCTGCTTGTCGTATGCGAGGAGTTCGTCACCGTATCGGTAGAGGAAATCGTCGTCGTAGTCACCGAAGCGCATCAGATTACTCATGACGGCGTAGCCGGTCGGGTTTCCGGCATCGCCGATCCCGAGCTGGTTCGGACCCAGTTTGATCATCTGGTCCTTCCAGCTCGTCATCTGGTCACTGTCGGAGAGTGTGGCTCGACCCAGAATGATTCCGAGGTTTTTCTGCAGCTGCTTGGCCTGCTTGTCCCGTGCGGGGTCGTGGTTGTATTCCCCCTGGTACGGGTCAGCTATACCAGCCCAGGAAACAAGCGCCTTCTTCGGTCCTACTTGTGTCGCGAACTCCTCCACGAAAAGCGGGTCATTCTTGTACGCGACCAGGGCGCTGTTGAGCGAAGCGAGTTCCGCACTCGTCACGTCGCGAGGATCCTTCGCGAGGATCTTGGCCATCCTGTCAGCTTCTGCGATGGCCTTGGCTGCGGAATCCCGGCTGTCATAACTTGCGCCAGAGAATCCGTACGTGGCCTGATCCACGATGAGGCGCAGTGCCTTCGCTGCGGTGGAGTCGCTCTGAGCGGCCTTGCCCAGGATGCGCTGGATCTCGTCGCGAGCATCGTCGACCTCCTGCCGGCTGACCGCTTGCTCGCCGCTCGGGTCGGATGACCAGTCCGGACGGGTGTTGGCGACGACCGTGAACGAGCCGTTCCCGGTGTCCGCAACGGTCAGGTGCTTCTTGGCGGCACGGTCGATGGCGTCGTTGAGTTGGGTCCGGTAGTCGATGAGTTCCTGTCGGGTGTCCTTGAGGATCTTGGCGACCGTGTTCGCCTGGGCATGCGCGTCAGCGAACTCAGCGGCGGTCTTCGTGATGAACTCACGGCTGACGGTGGCGTTGACGCCCGTCCACGCGGCCTTGTCGGCCCTGGCTTGTAAGTTGTCCTCGGCATCTTTCTTCAGATCGGCGAGTTTCTTCGTCATCTGTTCCCAATCGGTGATCGCTTCACCGAGCTGGGAGAAGTTGCCGTAGCGCAGGGCGTCGAGGTCCATCGGCGTCAGTGGCCCTTCCGGTCGTCGAATCCCTCGTCGAGCGTGGCGATGCTGCTGACCGCGCCGGCGATGTAGGTGTCGTCGGCAGCGTGCTGGTTCTTCGTGAACCGGAGGTGGTTCGAGATGTGGGCACAGGCGTCCAGGAGTGTCTTGGTCTGCTCGCTCCAGCGCGCCGTCACATGTTCGAGTGCGCCGCCGAGAGCGAACCCCTCACTCTTGAGGCCGTCCGCAGCCGTCTCGGAGGCGACTCGTGCGTGTCCGCTGTAGGTGGTGAAGTCGTTGAACAGGTCGCGGGCTGCCTTCCCCACGGCTTCCAGATCCTGGTTGCCGACCTTGAGGTCTCCCTGGGTGCTCCCCCGGTCGGCGGGGTACTGATTGAGCTGCATCCGTGTGGGACGATGCTCCGCCGCCGAGGCCTTGAGCTGTTCCCACTCCTCCCACGCCATACGCGTGTCCTCCCCGTGCCAACTTGTCGTCGTCCTGTGCCCCCGTGGCGTTCGCTCCGGTCGTGTCGTGGTCCTCCGCCGCCGATCCCGCTTCCGGTGATGCCGGGGGCGCCGGCCGCCGGGGATGGCGAGGCGGAGGCCGCCGCCGGGAGGTCGGGCAGCCGATAGACATCCGCGGGCCCGGGGTCGCCGGGATTTGAGTTCGTCGACCCGCTGCCGGAACTTCGTGAACGACGACAGCTCCGTGGCAAGGTCCTGAACCGTGTCCCTCGCCGCGTCGAACACGCCGGACAGCCGGAAGGAGCCCGTCGCGCCCGTCGACGCGCTCCCCGAACCGCGACATCGCTCGGCAGCACTGGTGCCTCCCCGTTTTCCCGTCCGGCCTCCAGACCGGACGAGACCGCACCCGTCACTTTACTGATCGGCCGTGACTGACCGTTCGGGGCAGGCACCACAGAGTAGGCATTCAGCCATCGCGCTTGGTTTCTGAGCCAACCATCAGGGCGAACTACGCATCGCACGCCGGCGTTTGCCTACGGTCGTCGTCGCTTCTGTCCATCGGCACCACTGGCCCCTCCGGTGACCGCTTCGGACAGGGAGCCGACTCCGAGGCCGATGAGTCCGGCGACTGAGAGGAGCGTCGGTCTCAGCTCTCCCCCCGCGGGAACGACACCTCCACCCGTCGGTTCTTCTTGCGGCCCTCTTCTGTGGTGTTGGAGGCGATCGGGTAGTCCTCGCCGTAGCCGCGGACCTCGAAGGTGACGCCGGGGTCGTTGAGTTCGGCGGACAGGATTTCGTGGACGGCGTTGGCTCGTTGCTTGGAGAGGATGTCGCCGTGGGCTGAGGAGCCGAGGTTGTCGGTGAAGCCGAAGACGCGGATGCGGGTCGCGTTCTGGGCCTTGATCTCCTCGGCGATCGACCGGATGCGGGCCTTGGACTCCGCGCCGAGCTTGGCGCTGTCCCTGGGGAACAGCACCTCCGCCTGGAGGGCGAACTTCACGTCCGCGTTGGTGTCCTCCCGGCGTTCCTCGCCGCTCTCGTCCTCCACGACCTGCTTGATGTCCAGCACCTTCGGCTCGGCCAGCGTGGCGCCTTCGGGGAGTTTGAGGTCCGGGTCGTTGGCGTCGAGTTCCACCGGGGCGGCGGCGGTGGCCTCGGTGCCGGGCGGGACGCTGGGGTTGTCGTCGGCGTGGGCGGTGGTGGCGGTGAGGAGGAGGACGGTGGTCGCGAGGGTCAGGGGGAGGCGTCGGGTTCGGGTCATCGGTGGCCTCACCCGGCGAGGGAGATGGTGGCGCTGGCGAACGTGGGAAGTTGGAAGGTGACTTCGGTGGTGTCGGACGGTGGGGCGGGGAACTGCATGAAGACCGCGACGCTCTCGCCGGACCTGATCGTCGACAGGCCCGTGGTCGTCAGCGGGCGACCGTCCGTGTCGCGCAGGACGTAGTAGCGCTTCTTGCCCCGGGAGTCCACGAGGGTGGCGCCACCGAGGGACCTGCCGTTTCTGATGATCTCCGTCTCGTTGCCGCTCAGCGAGGCGGGGATGGCGACGCTCTTCGCCCCGTCGTTCTTCAGGTTCGCGTTGACGGTGACGAAGCCGCCGGAGTCCCGTTCCGCGGAGGTGATCTGCAGCAGCAGGCCGTTCGAGCCCTTCAGCTCGGCCAGTGGCGACTCCGCCTGCCCTTCCTGGGCGCTCGGCTGGGACCCACCGGTCCGTGAGGCGGATGCCGAGTTCTCCGGTTTCTTGTCTTCGCCGTCGCCGCCGCCGCATCCGGCCATGCCGAGGGCCAGACCGGCCACCACGGACAACGCGGCCATCCCCCTGCGGGCCTTCGCTGTGAACCGAACGCTCATGCCTCTGCTTCCTTCGCCTACTCGTCGTTCGCGTGTCAGTCGGCCAGGTGGACGTCGAAGAGGTCCTCCGGGTCCGGTAGCTCGGCCGGGTCGTCGTCCGGGGACAGGTCCCAGTCCACTGCCCCGCAGCTGAGCGAGGGCAGTTCGATGTCGCCCGCGCCCTCGGCCGGCGGGGCGACGTCGCAGCGAGGCTCGATGACCGCCTTGGCCGATGCCTTCGCGTACGTGCTCTCCGTGCCGGGGACGATGGAGTCACCCACGGGTTCGTCCGCTTCGACATCGACCCTGTAGTCGAGCGGCCCCGTCCTCTCGCACCCGACTACCTGGGCGTCGTTCTGTGCGGCGAGCTGCTGGGCTCGCCAGCATCCGTCGGCCACCTGGACGTGGCCGTCGAAGATGTCCTGCCATGCGTCCGGGTCCTTCAGGCTGTCCAGCCACTCCCCCGCCAGCTGATCCCGGACTTCCAGGGCCGCAGCCAGCGCCGCCGCGTCAGCCGCGGTCTGGGCCTCGTTCCTCGCCGCCCCGGCCTGGCCGACCGCGAGGTAGGCGAGTGCGAGAAAGAGCAGGCCCGCCACCACCGTGATGTAGATGGGGAAGGCCTGCCCCGAGTCTCCGCCGTATTTCCTGGACCGCGTCAGCCGCCGGTGACTTCGGCGATCTTGGTCGTGATCGCATCGAAGATCGTCTGCCCGATGTCCGTCCCCGTGATGGCCAGCACGATCGCCACCACCACCGCGATGATGCCCAGGTACTCGACCGCGGTCTGGCCCTTGTCGTCGTTCCACTTGTGCATGGGGGTTCCCTCCGGAAGGCGCGCTGTCGGTGGCGGGAGGGTAGGGCGGGGCGGGGGTGGGGGTCGAGGGTCCGGGGGCCCAAAGGCGGGCCCAAGGGGGTGGGGTCATCGGGGGCCTCCCGGGGTGCCGGGGGCCGTGCCCAGCCACTTGGCGGTGGCTTCGGCGCGGGTGGTGCTGTGGAGCTTGGCGAAGATGCGGTTGATGTGGTTCTTGACCGTCTTCTCGCTGATGAAGCAGGCGGCGGCGATCTGCTGGTTGTTCATGCCGGACGCGATGAGGTCCATGATCTCCGCCTCCCTTGCGCTGAGTGGGTACCGCGACTGTGCCACAGTCCGTTGCAGTTGCGAAAGCGGTTCCGGGGAAAATGGCTCTATCGGAGGGCGCGTTGGGGTGTCCGGAGTGTTTGCATCCGCAGGCAGCGGCGCGGGCGAGCCTTGCCGGAGCTGCGCCAGGAGTGCGCCTGCCGCCGTGGCGGTGAAGTGCGCCCTGCCCTCCTTGATGTCCCGTACGGCCGTCACCAGCTGGTCCGCGGTGAACTCGCCGTGGACCAGGTAGCCGCCCGCGCCGCGGCGCAGGGCCTCGTGGACGATGTCCGACTCGCGGCTGTAGGTCAGCATCATGACGGGGGCGAGCCGGACGAGGTGCGGGAGTGCCGCCAGGCCGTCCACGCCGGGCATGCGGACGTCGAGGAGGATCACGTCGGGGTGGTGGGTGCGCGCCGCCTCGTACGCCTCGCGGCCGTCGGCCGCCTCCGCCACGACCGTGATGTCGGGGCGGCCGGTGAGGAGGGCGGTCAGGCCCGCGCGGACGACCGGGTTGTCGTCGGCGACCACCACCCGCAGGGGCGGTGGCGGCGGGGGCTCCCGGAAGGGGGACGGCGTCTCGTCGTCGTTCATGCTGCGTCACCTGGGTCGGGGTCGTCGGGGGCCGTGGGGACCGTCAGCGCCGTCAGCGCCGTCAGGGGGAGCTCCAGGCGGACTTCCGTGCCCCGCGGGTGGGCGCCGCGGCCGATGCCGATGCGGGCCCCCACGGACGCCGCCCGCTCCACCATGCCCAGGAGGCCGAAGTGGCCCGTCTCGCGCAGGCGGTCGAGCGTGGCGTCGTGGGGGAGGCCGCGGCCGTCGTCGTACACGGCCAGGAGCAGGTGCTCATCCGCCACGCCCGCCGTCACCCGCACCGAGGCGGGGGACGCGTGCCGGTGGGCGTTCTCCAGGGCCTCGTCGGTGATGGTGAGGAGCTGGCGGCCCACCGCGGGCGGGACGGGGGGCAGGGGGCGGTCCCCGTCCGTCGGTTCGTACGTCGCCGGGATGCCGGTGCGGGCGGTGAAGTCGCGCGTACGGGACCTTAGTTCCGCCTCCAGGTCCAGCGCACTCGCCGGGCCGCCGGGCTCGCGGCGCAGGTCCGTGAGGAGTTCGCGGGACTCGGTCGCCGCTCTGCGGGCCGCGCGGGCCACCAGGTCGGCCTGCCGGCGCAGTACCGCCGCGTCGGGGGCCGGCGCGTTCGCCGAGACCGCCAGGCCCTCCGCGGCCAGCGCCACGCCGTGCAGCGTCTTGGCCACCGAGTCGTGCAGTTCGCGGGCCAGCCGCGCACGTTCCTCCGCCACCGCCTCCGTCGCCGCGAGGCGGGCCTGTACGGCCGTCAGGGCCCGCGTCGCCTCGCCGAAGCGCAGCATGAGGTTGCGCAACAGCGAACCGGCCGCCCCCGTGATCACACACAGGCCGGGGACCAGCAGGGCCTCCGCCGGGGTACGGTCCCCGGTCCGGGCCAGGGTCGCCTGCACCAGGAGCAGGATCAGCGACTGCAGCGAGGCGAAACAGGCGGCGCCGCGCCAGCTGTAGGCCAGGCCGGCGAGGAGGGGCGTGCAGACGCTGACGTACGCCAGCGTGGTGTCCGGGCCCGCCGAGACCAGCAGCAGTGAGCCGAACAGGGTGTCCGCCGCGAGCAGGGTGGGGTGGCGCAGGAGCAGCGGGCCGAAGCGTTCCCAGTCCCGGAAGAGGGCGTACGACCCCATGAAGGTGACCACGACCGCCGCGCCCACCAGGTTCTGGCCCAGGCCGGGCGAGGCGTTCAGGAGGGCTGCGGGGGCCGCCAGAGCGATCATGGCCAGGCGGAAGCCGAAGACCTGGCGGCACAGCGCCTGGAGGGCGTTGACCTGGAGGGAGAGGGTGGGGGCGGCTGAACCCTCGGCGGGGGGCGAGGGTGCGGTGGGGGCAGGGGGGTGGGTGAGGGACGGGGGGTGCGCCGGGGGGTGGGTGAGGGCCGAAGGGTGCGCTGAGGGCTGCGCGGGGGCCAACGGGGCTTTCAGCAAGGCCCGCCGCACCCGGCCGCCCCACCCCGCCGGGCCACCTCGCCCCGCCGGGCCGCCCCGCCCCGCCGGGCCGCCCCGTCCCGTCCACGTCGACATCGTCGCCACCGCTCACTCACCCGTGATCGTGCCGAAGTCCGTCCCGGATCCCAGCAGCAGGCCCGCGCCCAGCAGCAGCATCGTCGCCGGGACCATGAACGTGGTGATCATCATGGTGGCCTTGGGGACGGCGCGGGCCGCCTTGCGGCGGGCGTTCTGGGCGTCGGTGCGCCGCATGTCCTTGGCGAGGGCGACGAGCGTGTCGACGATCGGGGCGCCCAGTTCCTCGCCCTGCTGGAGCGCGGTCACGAACATGGCGACCTGTTCGGAGTCGTTGCGCCGGCGCAGTTCCGCGAAGGCCTGGCGGCGGCTCATGCCGAGGTCCATCTGGCGGAGGGTGATGCGGATCTCGTCCGCCCAGGGGCCCTCGTAGCGCGACGCCACGCGGTCCAGGGCCTGGCGGAAGCCGAGGCCCGCGCTGACCACGACGGCGAGGACGTCGAGGAAGTCCGGCAGGGTGCGCTCGATGACGTCCCGCCGGACCCGGATCGCCGACCAGATCCCGACCTCGGTCCAGAACGCGCCGAAGGCGAGCAGGAGCACGGTCATGAGGACGTTGCCCTGGAGCAGGAAGACCAGTCCGCCCACGGCGCCCAGCGCGCCGTAGACGGCACGGCGGGCGGCGTAGCGGTCGATGGTCAGGCCGCCCGGGTTGCCCGCGAGGTCGATCTTGCGGCGGTACTTCGCGACCTGCCGGGGGCCCATGAGGCGCAGGACGGCGGGCGCGTAGCGCATGCCGAGGCGGTCGACGAGCGAGTCGACCGCGCCGGTGCGGGTGGCGCCGACCTCCAGGGCGAGCGCCAGGTCGGTGGGCAGTTTGGCGTCCGCGCGGTACATGCGGATGCCGGCGAAGACGCCCCAGACGGCCACGCCCATCAGCAGAGCCAGCAGTAATGCCATGATTCGGACCCCCTTTCCTCTCCTGCGGTTCCTTGACTTCCGGGAACTCCCCGAAGTCCGTGCAGTCTGCGGATCACCCGGTCCATGAGTGTCCTTTGGCGCCGTCAGACGTCGATCCGGGACATCCGGCGGATCAGGACGAAACCGACCGCGTAGAGCGCGAACGCGATGATCACGCAGGCCTGGCCGACCGGTGAGCCGGTCATCCGGTCCAGGGCGCCGTCCTTCACGCCGTTCATCAGGAAGAGGGAGCCGATGCCCATGACCGGGACGGCGTACGAGGTCATGTTCACCTGGGAGAGCTGGGTGCGGATCTCCCGCCGGGTCTCCTTGCGCTCCTCCAGCGTCTCGGTCAGGTTGCGCAGCGCGCCGACGAGCTGGCCGCCCGCGCGGTTGGCGAGCACCAGCGTCGTCACGAGGACCCCGAGTTCGCGGGACGGGAGCCGTTCGGCGAGTTCGCCGAGCGCGTCGTCCATGGACGCGCCGACCGCCAGCTGGTTCGCCACCTTGGCCAGTTCCTCGCCCGCCGGGGCCTCCAGCTCCTCCGCCGCCATGCCGATGGCCGTACGCAGCGCGAGCCCGGCGTGGGTGGCGTTGGCGAGGATGCGGGCCAGTTCGGGAAGCTGGTTGATGAACCGCTCGATGCGCTTCTGGCGCTGCCAGTTGAGGAACTGAGTCGCCGCCCAGACGCCGGTCAGGCCCGCGATGGGGCCGAAGAACGGCGCGAGGGTGGCCTGGCCGATCAGCCACAGGCCCGCGACGGTGGCGAGCATCGCGGCGAAGAACTCGCCGGGTGTGACGTCCAGGCCGGTCGCCGCGAGCCGCAGTTCCAGGCGCCGGCCGAACGCCGTACGGCGCAGGCGGCGGTCGAGGGTGCGGAAGCGGCGCCGGCGGCCGGTGGACGGGACCTGGCCGGCTGCCGTGAGGCGGTCGACCAGGGCCTGGCGCTGGGCCCGGCCCGAGGCGTAGGCGTGGACGCCGGCGACCGCGAGGACGCAGGTCAGCAGGGCGACGCCGGTCGTCAGGGCAACGAGGGTATTCAGTTCCATGTCCTCAGTTCCACGTCCGGGTGGCGAGCTGGTCCTCGGTGTGGGCGACGCCGAAGGCCTGCGGGACGGGCTGGCTCGCCATGTACAGGCGGTCGGCGGTGCGGCGGGGCAACGGGAAGTACCGGAACGCGCCGTGGACCCGGCCGTCGGGCGTCATCGGCCGGGCGTCGAAGCGGGCGACGGTGGCCAGGCGGTACGGCTCCCCGCCGTGGCTGTCGAGGACGGCGATCTCGGTGACGCGGCGCGCGCCGTCGGCGAAGCGGGTGAGCTGGACGACGACGTCGACGGCGCTGTTGATCTGGTCGTGGAGCGCCACGAAGGGCACCTCGACGTCCGACATGGAGGCGAGGGTCTGCAGCCGCATCAGGGCGTCCTCGGCGCTGTTGGCGTGGACGGTCGCCAGCGATCCGTCGTGGCCGGTGGACATGGCCTGGAGCATGTCCAGGGACTCCCCGCCGCGCACCTCGCCGACGACGATCCGGTCGGGGCGCATCCGCAGCGAGTTGCGGACCAGGTCGCGGATGGTGACCTGGCCCTTGCCCTCGACGTTCGGCGGGCGCGACTCCAGGCGGATGACGTGCTGCTGCTGGAGCTGGAGTTCGGCGGAGTCCTCGATGGTGATGATCCGCTCGGTCTCGGGGATGAGGCCGGAGAGGGCGTTGAGCAGGGTCGTCTTCCCGGTGCCGGTGGCGCCCGAGACGATGATGTTGAACCGGGCCTGCACCAGGCCCGCCAGCAGGTAGAGCATGTGCTCGTCGAGGGAGCCGAAGCCGATCAGCTCGTGGAGGGTGAAGGAGCGCGGGAAGCGGCGGATGGTGAGGGTCGGGCCGGTCAGGGAGAGCGGGGGGATGATGACGTTGACGCGTTCGCCGGAGGGCAGGCGGGCGTCGACCATGGGGTTGGACTCGTCGACCCGCCGGTTCACGGTGGACACGATCCGCTCGATCGTCTGCATCAGCTGGTCGTTCGAGGCGAAACGCAGCGGGAGTTGTTCCACCCGGCCGCCGCGTTCGACGAAAATCGCGTCGGGGCCGTTGACCATGATCTCGGTGATCGAGGCGTCTTCGAGGAGGGGTTCGAGGATGCCGAGGCCGAGGGCCTCGTCGACCACCCGGCGGATCAGCTGCGACCGCTCCACCGTGGACAGTACGGGGCCCTCGCGGCTGATGATGTGCCCGAGCACCCGCTCCAGGCGCGCCCGGCGCTCGGCGGCGGCCAGCGCGCTCATCTCGGCGAGGTCGATCTCCTCCAGCAGCTTGGCGCGGTAGGAGGCGACGAGGTGGCCGTCCTCGCCCCGGCTGCCGTGTTCCTCGGGCGAGTTGATGCGTGCGCGCAGGCTCATGGTCGGTGCTCCCGGTTCCCGCGTCAGTCTTCGTCGGTGGTCGAGTCGAGCGGCATGGTGGCGGACTTCCGGGCGGGGTCGAAGTCCCAGCCGAAGACGACGGAGGGGATCTCGACGGTGGCGGTGACGGTCACCTCGTCGGCTCCCCGTGCCTCCCCGCACGCGGTGCCGTCGGCCAGCCAGCCGCTGACCGCCTGCGCGCAGCCGTCCTGGGCGCTCAGGTCGAGGGAGGCGGCCCGCGCGCCGGCCCTGGCCGCCGTGCCGGCCTGCTGGGCGGCGTACGCGATCAGCCCGAGCTGGACGCCGGCCAGGGCGACGAGGACGAGGACCGGGATGAACCCGAGGTATTCGAGGGCGACCTGGCCGCGATCGCGTGGCTTCCCGTCGTACGGCATGTCAGTCCCGTTCCTCCTCGACGGCGCCCGCCTGGCCGCGTACCTCGAAGGGGAAGCCGACCGCGCCGGGGAAGAGGACCGGCACCCTCAGCGTCACGTGGGCCGTGACATAGCCCGCGCCCGCGCACTCCACGCTCGCGCCCCCCTCCCAGGCTCCCGGCAGCTTGTCCCGGCCCGCCGTCTCGCAGACGCCCTGGCGTTCGCCCGGCGCCGCCGCCGTGGCGGCCCGTACCGCCTCGTCGGCAGCGTTACCCGCGAGCACGTAGGTGTATCCCAGGAGCACGAACTGCCACAGCAGGACCAGCGTGATGAGGATCAGCGGGGTCATCCCGAGGAACTCGATCGTGACCTGGCCGCTGTCCCGCTCGCGCATCCGCTCACGTATCCGTCCGCGCATCCGTTCGCGTGTCCGAGCGCGCCGCATGCTCATCCCCCCGAGTCCCTGCGCCTGCGGAAGCTCACCGATCCCCGGTCGCCGCGCGGCCGTCCGCCCGCCCGGCGGTCCGCCGCCGGTTTCACCAGGCCGAGTTCGCCCGCGAGGGCCCACAGGGCCTGTTTGACCGTGCCGCGGTTGTCCAGTTCGTGCAGGCGGCCCGCGTCGACGGCGGCCTGGAGTTCCTTGAAGTGGGCGGGGACGGTGGTGGCCGCCACCGCCGTACCGGTGATCTTGCGGATGAGAGCCGGCTGGATCTCCGTCGCGCGCGTGTGGCGGTTGACGACGACGGTGGTCTCCTCGGCCTTGCGGATCTGCAGCCGGTCCCACATGCGCACCACGCGTTTGGCGCCGCGGACGGCGACCACGTCCGGGGTGGTGACCAGCAGCGCGGTGTCGGCCATCTCGACGGCGGCGGCGCCGGCGCCGGTGAGCTGGGCGCCGCAGTCGATGACGACCGTCTCGTAGCGGGAGCGCAGGGCGCTGACGACCTGGCGGGCGGCGCGGTCGGTGACCTCCTCGCCGCGTTCGCCCTCGCCGGGGGCGAGCAGCAGGGCGAGGCCGGTGTCGTGGCGGAAGACGGCGTCGGCGAGGACGCGCGGCGAGATGTCGGTGATGGCGGCGAGGTCGACGACCGAGCGGCGGAACTGGACGTCGAGGTAGGAGGCGATGTCGCCGGTCTGGAGGTCCAGGTCGACGAGGGCGGTGGCGCGGCCGGAGGCCTGGGCGGCAAGGGCCAGCTGGATGGCGGTGACCGTGGTGCCGACGCCGCCCTTGGCGCCGCTGACGGTGACGACGGTGCCGCCGGCGCCGGTGAACACGTCCCCGCCGTGCCCGAGATGGCGGCGGACGCCGACCGACCACTGCGAGACCGCCTGCACCCGGCTGGCGAGTTCCTCGTAGCCGAGCGGGAGGGTGACCAGGCCGCGGGCGCCGGAGTCCATGGCGGCCTGGAAGAGGCCGGGGCTCGCGTCGGAGGTGACGAGGATGACGCCGACCGCGGGGAAGCGCAGGGCGACCTCGCGGATCAGTTCGAGGGCGGGGACGGGGCCGATCCGCTCGTGCACGACCACGACCTCGGGGAGTTCGTCGACGGAGTCGGCGGCGAGCCGGGCGAGGGTGTCGACGAGCTGGGTGGAGTCCGTCACCGGGGCCACCGGCTCGGCGTCCGGGAGCTGGCTGAGCAGGGTGGTGACGGAGCGGGCCGCGTCCGCGTCGCCGACCGCCGGCAGGATCCTCGTGGGCATGCGGGTCTCACTTGTCCTTCGCGAGTTCGTACGTCCGGTCCTTCTCGGGGACCGTGGAGTCACCGCCGGGCGCGACCAGGGCGAGCCGGACCCGCTCGGCGAAGGACTCGGCGTAGGTGAGGCGCTGGGCGTCGAGGGCGGACAGGGCGAAGGTGATGGGCACGGCGTCGGTGGGCTCGCGGCCGCGGTCGTCCTCGTCCGGTCGCAGGGCGGTCAGCTCACCGACGTCGAGGACCCGGGCGTCGGTGACGATGATCTTCGACTGGTCCGGGTCGCCTTCCCGCTCGCCCTCGAAGGTGGCGTAGACGTTGACCCGGGCGCCCGCGGTGATCTTCCCGGCGACGCCGGTCGCCGCGTCGATCATGATGGCGACCTCCTGCTCGCCGGGGCGCAGGGCGGGTCGCGCGACGATCATGTCGGTCTGGAGCAGGGAGCCCTTCTGGAGGGTGGTGACGGCGATCTTGCCGCGGATCTCCGACAGGTCGCGGACCGCGTTGGGCGACAGCCAGCGCTCGGGCATCGCGATCTTCTCGAACTGCCCGGCGGTCAGCGGGGTGTACGGCTCGATCCTCTGCCGGAGCCGGTAGGCGGTGACCTCGGGGCCGACCTTGGACTTCGCGTCGTTGACGACGGACAGGACGCCCGCGAACGCGCCGAGGGCGCACAGGACGGACAGGAGCAGCAGTATCACGCCGCGGCGCTGACGGGAGTTCATGAAGCGGGCAACCTCATCGGGGGGTGGCGGTCGGGGCTTCTCGGGCGCTGTGCCCTATCCGGCGGTGAGCCGGTGGTGCTGGGCGGGCGGGGGCGGCGCGGTGGCGGAGCAGAAGACACAGCGGTCGCCGATGACGTCGATGCCGCACCAGTGGCAGACGCCCTGCCGGACCGAGCCGACCAGCTGGTAGAGGACGGACAGGTCGGGCAGGTAGGAGCAGAACTCGACCAGCTTCCCGGTCCCCCACCAGACGGCGGACTCCGCGGGCAGCGGTGTCTCGCGCATCCCCTGCACCTGCCAGGCCGGAGCGAGGGTGGAGGTGACCCAGTCGGATGGGAGCTGGCCCTTGGCGGTGAGCATCCAGGTGGCGAACTCGGGTCCGGTGAGGGCGGCCTCCGGCCCATCCGGCTGACCGGGCGCGCCCTGCCGGCCGGCGCCCGTCTGCCGGCCGGCGCCCGTCTGCCGGCCGGCGCCCCCGATGTGTCGGCCGGTGCCGCTGGGCCCGCCGGTGCCGCTCTGCCGGCCCGTGCCGTTCTGCCGGCCGTGGCCGCCCGGTCCGCCGAGCCGGACGAGCTGCGGCTGCGGGTGCGCGACGACGGCGAACTGACTGCCCGGCAGCCAGGACTTGGCGTGCGCCTTGAGGTCGACGGGGACGCGGTCGAGGCGGGCGACCGAGCCGAGCAGGGCGCCGGCGTGGACGTAGTGGGTGAGCAGCCGGCCCGCGGAGGCGAGGACGCCGGGGCCGAGGTCGCAGGAGGCGAGCTGGCGCAGCTGCCGGGCGAGGACGGCGACGCCGAGCGGCGGCAGATCCGGTCTGAACAGGGCGATCCGGTCGCTCTCCAGCAGGGAGCGGACGGTGTACAGCCTGCGTTCGACGGCGGCGGGGACGGCGGAGGAGTAGACGACGACGAGATGACCGTGGGTCTCCAGCAGGCCGGTGACCTCGGTGAGGACCTGCTCCAGCGGGCGCCGGTCCAGGTCGCCGAGGACGACGGCGGGCAGGGTCCGCTGGTCCTGCGGTGGCAGCGCCAGGTCGGCGCTGGTCACGGCAATGGCAGTTGGCACGCGCAGCTCCCCGTCTCACGCCGGTCGGTCCGCCGGCGTTACTCCGGCACACCGAGGTGACTTCATTGCGTGACTACCTCAGCACTGTATCCACGGCTCTGTGACCGGAGAACAGCGTTTGGGTAGCTCGGAAACAACTGCCTTCGCGCAAGTCGCGTCAAACCGGGGCAGGCTGTGCACGCGCCGGCGTGGAGCGTCCCCCTTCGGGTGACCCGGCCGGCCCGCCGCGCTGACGCCCGTCTTGATCCGCCCCTCTTGACAACCCAATTGGTCTGGACCAACTTTGAGCCCAGCGGTGGCCACCGTCGTCCCGAACGACCCCCACTCCCCACCGGAGGCCCCAGTGGACCTCGTACGCAGACGCGGCAGGCGGTCATCCCGCATCGGCCCCGCGCATTCCCCGCGCGACGACCGCGGTATCCGCCGCACCAGCCGTAGCCGCGGCATCCGCCGTGACCGCGGCATCCGCCTCTGGTCCGGCGCCGTCACCGCCGCCCTCGGCCTCGCCCTGCCGTTCTCCCTCCTGACGGCCACCGAGGCGTCCGCGGCCGACGTCAACAACGTCAGGAACGCCGGATTCGAGTCGGGCCTGGCCGACTGGACCTGCTCGGCCGGCAGCGGTACGGCCGTCTCCTCCCCCGTGCACGGCGGCGCGGCCGCGCTGAAGGCCACGCCCGCCGGACAGGACAACGCCCGCTGTACGCAGACGGTGGCCGTGAAGCCCAACTCGACGTACACGCTGAGCGCGTGGGTCCAGGGCGGCTACGCCTACCTGGGCGCGACCGGCACCGGCACGACGGACGTCTCGACCTGGACCCCCGACTCCACGACGTGGAAGGAACTGAGGACGACGTTCACGACCGGGGCCTCGACCACCTCGGTGACGGTGTACACCCACGGCTGGTACGGCCAGGCCGCGTACTACGCGGACGACATCTCCGTCCACGGCCCCGACGGCGGCGGAGGCGGCGACCCGGCCCCGACGATCCCGGGCGCCCCCGGCGGCCTCCGGGTCTCCGGCACGACCTCCTCGTCCGTCTCCCTCACCTGGAACACGGTGTCGGGCGCGACCGGCTACACCGTCTACCGCAACGGCACCAAGGCCACGGCGGTGACCGGCACGTCGGCGACGGTGACCGGCCTCGCCGCCGCCACGTCGTACTCCTTCCAGGTCACGGCGACGAACGCGGCGGGCGAGTCGCCGAAGTCGACCACGGTGACGGCGACCACGGCGCCCTCCGGCGGCGGGAACGGACCCGCGCTCCCGAAGCACGTGGTGACCGGCTACTGGCAGAACTTCAACAACGGCGCGGCCGTGCAGAAGCTGTCGGACGTCCCGTCCCAGTACGACATCATCGCGGTGGCCTTCGCGGACGCGACCGGCACTCCGGGCGCCGTCACCTTCACCCTGGACTCGGCCGGCCTCGGCGGCTACACCGTGGACCAGTTCAAGGCCGACATCCGGGCCAAGCAGGCGGCCGGCAAGAAGGTCATCATCTCGGTGGGCGGCGAGCGCGGCACGGTCACGGTCAACGACGCGGCGTCCGCGACGAACTTCGCCAACTCGGTGTACGCGCTGATGCGGGAGTACGGCTTCGACGGCGTCGACATCGACCTGGAGAACGGCCTCAACGCGACGTACATGACGCAGGCGCTGCGGGCGCTGTCCGCGAAGGCGGGCCCGTCGATGATCCTCACGATGGCGCCGCAGACCATCGACATGCAGTCGACGTCGAACTCCTACTTCCAGACCGCGCTGAACGTGAAGGACATCCTCACGGTCGTCAACATGCAGTACTACAACAGCGGTTCCATGCTGGGCTGCGACGGCAAGGTCTACAGCCAGGGCACGGTCGACTTCCTCACCGCCCTGGCCTGCATCCAGCTGGAGGGCGGCCTGGCCCCGTCCCAGGTGGGCCTCGGCCTCCCCGCCTCGACCCGGGCGGCGGGCGGCGGCTACGTCTCCCCGTCGGTCGTCAACAGCGCCCTGGACTGCCTCACGAAGGGCACGAACTGCGGTTCCTTCAAGCCGTCACGGACCTACCCCGACCTGCGGGGCGCGATGACCTGGTCCACCAACTGGGACGCCACGGCGGGCAACGCCTGGTCCAACGCGGTCGGCCCCCACGTGCACGCGCTGCCGTAGCCATTCCACCGACGACGACCGCGTGGGCCGTTTGCTCTCCGTGAACGGCCCATGCGATCTTTGTGAACACGAGTACGGGGGGACACAACCGAAGACCTGGTCGACATCGCCGACAACCCGGCCACCCCTCCATGAGAGCCGGCAGTACGACCTCCCCTGAGTCTCGTGTGAAACATTTCCCTGCCCCACCGCATCGAAGCAGTGAGAGCACCACACCAGAGGCGGGGACGGCGGAGGGGGCAGAGCCGGGTGGACGAGTACGCGGAGTTCGCGGGGGCGCGGGCCGGACATCTGTACCGGTCCGCCTGTCTGCTGACCGCCGGGGACACGCATCAGGCCGAGGACCTGGTGCAGGAGACCCTGGGGCGGCTGTACGTCAGCTGGCACCGGGTCAGCCGGGCCGGGAACCCCGCCGCGTACGCGCAGACCGTGCTCACGCGGACCTTTCTCGCGCAGAAGCGGCGGCGCAGCAGTACCGAGCGGGCGACCGACGTGCTGCCCGAGCGGGCCGATACCGGTGCGGGTGACGCTCCGCTGCGGCTGACCCTGCTGGAGGCGCTGGCCCGGCTGCCCGTCAAGGACCGCGCCGTCGTCGTGCTGCGCTACTGGGAGGACCGCAGCGTCCAGGAGACCGCCGACGTGCTGCACGTCAGCAACGCCTCCGTACGCACCCGGTGCGTGCGCGCTCTCGCACGGCTGCGGGAACTGCTCGGCGAGGACCTGGCCGAGTACGCCGCGACCTGAGCCCCACGCCCGACGGACACCTCGCTCACCCCACGACTCGCAGAAACGGTGGTTCGCCATGCCCGTGGAACCCACGCAGGACCCCTTCGAGAGCCGGCTCGGCGCCGCCCTGCGCGAGACCGGTGACAGCTTCGACACCGACCGCCCCGCCCTGGTCTCCGCGGGCCAGGCGCGCGGACGCCGTATGAGGGTGCGCCGCCGGGCCGCGGTGTTCGGCGGGACGGCGAGCCTCGCGCTCGTGGGCGTGGGCGTGGGCGCCACGCTGCTCCTGCCGGGGAGCGGGAGCGGCGGTGCGGGTGGACAGGCTTCCGTCGGCCGGGAGGGCAACGCGTCCGCCTCCGCCACGGCGAGCACCACCGCGGGCGGAGCCGTGACCGGGGAGAAGATGATCGCCACGCTGAAGTCGCTGCTCCCCGAGGGGAAGGTCAGCGACACGGCCGGGCAGGGCACGCATGAGGGACCACCGCCGTACGTGCGGGCCGTGTTCGACGACGGCCGGGGCCCCGGCGCCGTCACCGTCACCGTGGACCGGCTGGAGCCGGGCAGCGGGACAGCCCGTCAGTTGACCACATGCCCGGACAAGCTCCTGGTCCCGTACGACGCCTGCCGGACCAGCCGCCTCCCCGACGGCTCCATGCTGCTGATCCTCCAGGGGTACGAGTATCCGGACCGGCGCGTGGACACCAAGCGCTGGCACGCGGAGCTGGTCACCCCCGAAGGCCGGCACGTCAGCGTGGCCGAGTGGAACGCGGCGGCGGAGAAGGACGCGCCGGTCACCCGGCCGGAACCGCCGCTTGGCCCGTTGCAGTTGGAGGAGATCGCCACGGCGCCCGAGTGGCGTGCCGTCGCGGACTCCATCCCCAAGAGCCCCGAGGGGCCGAAGGGCGCGCAGAAGCCGACGTCCGCGGCCACCAGCGCGCCCCCGGCCGCGGACGGCGCGGACATCCGCGACACGCTCGTCCGGCTGCTGCCGAAGGACGTGGAGGTCGTGTCGCAGGGCGGCCAGGAGACCGAGTACGCGTACGTCGTCGTGGACGACGGCGAGGGCCGAAGCCTCGTGCAGATCAACGTGCAGCCGGACATGCGGGACGTCGCCGACCAGTTGTACGGCGCGGACGCCGAGACCCTGGCCGACGGCACCAAGGTCACCGTCCGGCAGGGACCCGGTGAGAAGGGCGGCGAGGGGGTCGTCATGTGGACGGTCGACACCATGCGACCCGACGGCCGCCGGGTCGTGATCAGCGCCTTCAACTCCGGCGCCCAACACGCGGCCGCGACCCGCGAGACTCCCGCTCTCACTATCGGGGAACTGCGGGAGATCGCTCTCGACCCGACGTGGCGCACGCTGTCCTGAGGCCCACTCCGCGGCGGCCGGTTATTCTCATGGGCCTCACCACCTTCCCCGGGACCGCCGACGATGACCACGCAGCCGCCGCAAGGCTTCGGGCCGCCCCCGCAGGGGTTCGGTCCGCCCCCGCAGGGGTTCGGTCCGCCTCCTCAGGGGTTCGGTCCACCCCCGGCGTGCCACGCCCCGCCGCCGCCTCAAGCGGTCCCGCCGGAGCCGGAGTTCATGGCGGTGGACCGACGCAACTCGGTCGTCGTCGACGCCGCGGGCGTGGCCTTCGAGGTCAACGGCGTTTCGGCGGAGTTCCCCTGGCAGGAGATCCGTAGCGTCCACTACCGGCCCGGCCCCTCCGGCAGGCACCTCATGATGGGCGTCGTCCACCTGGACGGAGTGTTCTACGAGTGCGTGGTCGAGGCGAGGCCCAGCGGGAGGATGCAGGAGTGGTTCGCCCGGTTGCCGGCGGTGCTCGGGTACTACCGCCCGATGGGCTGACCTAGAAGAACTCCGACCACGGCTGGTCCCAGATCTGTTTCACGCACAGGATCAGGAACAGCAGGCCGGCCAGGGTGAGCATGCCGTTGCTGAGCCAGCTGTTGCGCCATTCGCGGGGGGTGCGGGAGGAGTTGAGGAGCCACAGGAGGGTGCCGGCCAGGAAGGGGAGGAAGGCCGCGCCGAGGACGCCGTAGAGGATGATGAGGCGGAAGGGCTGGCCCTGGAAGAGCAGGACGACCGGGGGGAAGGTCAGCCACAACAGGTACGCGCGGAAGGGCCAGGAGCGTTCGCGGGTGCCGGAGGCCACCGCCTCGGCCTTGGCGGCGTCGTCCTTGCGGTAACGGGCGACGAAGTCGGCGAACATCAGGCTCACGCCGTGCCAGACGCCGATCAGGGACGTGAAGGACGTGGCGAAGAAGCCGATGAGGAAGAACTTCGCCGTCGCCGTGCCGTACTTCTCGTCAAGGATGTCGCCGAGCTGGATCAGGCCCTTGTCGCCGCTCGCGATGGCCACGTTCGCGGAGTGGAGCAGTTCCGCGCCGACGAAGAGCATGGCGACCACGAAGACGCCCGTGGTCGCGTAGGCGACGCGGTTGTCCAGCCGCATGACCTTCATCCAGCCCGTGTCGGTCCAGCCCTTGGCGTTGACCCAGTAGCCGTAGGCCGCGAGGGTGATCGTGCCGCCCACGCCGCCGATCAGGCCGAGGGTGTTGAGGATGGAGTCCTGCTCGTCGGGCAGCACGGGGAGCAGGCCGGCGAAGGCCTCTCCCAGGTTCGGGGTGACCCTGATGGCCAGGTAGACCGTCACGACGAACATGACGCCGACCAGGACCGTCATGACCTTCTCGAACACCGCGTACTTGTTGAACCAGACGAAGACCAGCCCGACCAGGCCGCAGGCCACCGCCCACCACTTCAGGTCCATCACGCCGGGGAACAGCGCCTGGAGCGGCAGCGCACTGGACGACATGGCCGCCGCGCCGTAGACGAAGCCCCAGATCACCAGGTAGACGGCGAAGAAGTACGTGGTCCAGCGGCCCAGGCTGGCCCAGCCGTCGAAGAGGGTGCGGCCGGTGGAGAGGTGCCAGCGGCCCGCCGCCTCGGCCAGTGAGATCTTCACCAGGCAGCCGACGACCGCGGCCCACAGGAGCGTGTAGCCGAAGTTGCTGCCGGCGATGAGCGTCGCGACCAGGTCGCCGGCGCCCACGCCCGTCGCGGCCACGACGATCCCGGGGCCGATGTACTTCCAACTGGATTTGCGAGTTGGGGAGTCAGTGCCGCCGACCTGTGGTTCCGTGGTGTTTCCCGTGGTGTCCGCCATGCTGGCCAAGTAAGCCGATCAACGGCCGCGCGGCAAGAGGGCGGGCGGGATCTCCACAGAACGAGTGGTCCTGGCGTACGCCGTGCTACGGCCGGCGCCGTCCGCAGCCGTCGCAGGCGCAGGTGCCGAGCTCGAACCACACGGTCTTGCCCTGCCCGTCCTGGTGGCAGCCCCAGCGGCGGGCGAGCGCGTCCACCAGGAACATCCCGCGGCCGCTCTCGGAGGTGCCCGCCTGGAGCACCTGCGGCACCCGGCGGCCGGCGTCCGTGACCTCGCAGCGCAGCACGCCGTGGGCGGCGGACAGGGTCAGCCGGAAGCGGCTCGCGGCGTGCACGACGGCGTTGGTGGCCAGCTCGCTGACGAGGAGTTCGGCGGTGGCCACCAGGTCCTCCAGGTCGTCGCGCTCGGCGAGCCCCCAGCCCTCCAGCTGCCGGCGGACCTCCGCGCGGGCCTGGCCGACCGCGGAGGGGCGGGGGTCGTATTCGGTGCTCGCGTGGCCCGCGCCCATAGGGGGCTGCGGGTACGCGCCGTACTGGGGGTGAGGGGCCGGGAGGAGACGCCCGGAGGGTGGCGGCATGGGTTCAGGTTGTCCCGGGGACCGGTCCGCCACACGGGGAGGACTACCCGATTCCATACCTGCGTGGCGGCACGGTACCCGGTGCGCCCCTACGCGTACTGGAGGCGGACCGAGGCCCCGTCGGCGTCGTGGCGGATGTCGACGTACGCGCAGACCTGGCGGGCGAACCACAGGCCCTGGCCGGGCCGTACCTCGGCGGTGGGCGGGGGGACGAAGCCCGCGAGCGGGTCGTCGAGGCGGCGGGTGGTGCGCAGTTCGCACACGCAGGACGGCGCCTCGCCCCACAGCAGTACGCGGGTGACCGGGTCCACGGCGGCCTCCGCGACCGCCGTCGCGAACAGGTCGGCCGCGGCGGCGGCCAGGCCCCGGTCGACCGCCCAGGCGCGGACGGCGTGCGGGTCCGGCGTGGTCAGCCGGTGCGCGTCGCGGGGCGCGGGCGGCAGGGGTACGGCGTCCAGTTCGGCGGCGACCAGCAGCGGGTCGGCGTACACCTCGGTGTCGGGGTGGGCGCGGCGGGCGGCGGCGATGACGGCGGGGCCCGCGGTGCGGGTGTCGTAGACGCACATGGCGGTGGTGGCGTACGGGGCGAACAGGACGTTGGCCAGGGCCTCGTAGCGGATCCACTCGGCGGACTCGCGGGCGGAGCGGCCGGCGCGTCCCGCCCAGTCCGGTTCCATGAGGAGGTGGATACGGCCGCCGGGGCCGGCGTGGGCGGCGAGGTGGGCGGCGGCGCGCGCGATGGCGTTGGCGGCGGAGCCGGTGTACCAGTCGGTGTGCGGGACGGTGACGACGCGCCGCCCGTCCTCGGGGCCGAGCGCGGCGCGCAGCAGGTCCAGCTTGGCGGGGGCGGTGATGGCGACCGGCGGGGGCTCGTCGGGGGCGGCGAGGCCCTCGGCGAGGAAGGGCAGGGCGAGGGCCAGGAACTCGTCGTCGGTGCTGTGGACGGCGATGCGGTGGTCGAAGGCGCCGGACGGGGCCGGCGGGGTGGCTGGCCGGGTGGTGGTCATGGGTCTCCCAAAGGGGGGTGGGTCGGACACGGGTGCCGGGACGGCGGCTCGGAAGGCGGCTTCAGCGCTGGGCCGTCACCCAGGCGGCGATCTGGCTGCGGTTGCTGAAGCCGAGCTTGCTGAGGATGCGTTCGACATGGCCTTCGGCGGTGCGGCGGGCGATCACCAGGCGGTCGGCGATCTGCTGGTTGGCGAGTCCCTCGGCGACGAGTTCGGCGACCTCGGTCTCGCGGCGGGTGAGGCGGACGCCCTGCGGGGGGCGTTCGGGTTCGGCCGGCTCGGGCGGCCGGTGCTCCTCCAGGGCGTAGCCGACCAGGTCGGTGAGGGCGAGGGCGGCGCCCCGCCGGTAGGCGCGCTCGTACTCCTGGGCGCCGGCCCCCTCGCGGGCGCGCTCCTCGGTGGTGCGGCGGCTGGTCTGCAGGCAGGCGGCGCCCCAGCGGTCGCGGTCGACGTCGGCCCACACCCGGTCGGCGCCGCCGAGCAGCACGGCCGCGCGTTCGGGGGTACCGCCGTGGGCGGCGATCTGGGCGAGCAGGTCGAGGGTGAGGCCCATGCCGACGATGTCGTGGACGGCGAGTTTGCGGCGCAGTGCCTCGCGGGCGTGGCGTTCGGCGCGCGGCCAGTCCCGTTTGACGGTGTGGGCGAGGGCCAGCATGCGCAGCACGTACGACAGCACCCATTCCTCGCCGTGCGCCTCGCACAGCCTGCGGGTCTCCTCGCAGACCGCGATGGCCTCGTCGGCCTCGCCGAGGAAGTTGAGGGCGCAGGCGAGTTCGACCCGGTCGAGGCCGACCATGCTGAGGTGCCGGCCGGGGACGGGGCCGCGGGCGACGCCGGCCCGGAAGTGGTCGAGGGCGCCGTGCAGGTCGCCGCTGAACAGCCGGATGACGCCGATGACGTACTCGGCGTGCGCGGCTTCGGCCTCGTCGCCGAGGCGGCGGGCGAGGGCGGCGGCCTCCTCGGCGCGGCGGCGGCCGCGGGTGAGGTCTTCGGGGCAGCCGGCGAGGAGGCCGGAGATCCACAGGGCGCGGGCGCGTTCGCGGGTGGGTCCGGGGTGGGCGTCGAGGGCGCGGTCGAGCCAGTACCGGCCTTCGCGGGGGGCGCCGCAGGCGTGCCAGTAGAACCAGAGGGTGCCGGCCAGGCGGAGGCCGGCGAGGGCTTCGCCGGGGGCGGTGAGGCTGTAGTCGAGGGCGGCGCGCAGGTTGTCCTGGTCGGCGCGGAGCCGGGCGACGGTCTCGCGCTGGCCGGGCCCGAACCAGGCGCGTTCGCAGGCGGCGGCCCGTTCCTGCATCCAGTCGCGCTGGCGGCGGCGGGCGGCGTCCTCCTCGCCGGGCAGTGCGCGCAGCTTCTCCAGGCCGTGGTGGCGCAGGGTGTCGAGGAGGCGGTAGCGGACGCCGTCGGGGCCGGGTTCGCGGCTGAGCACGCTCTTGTCGACGAGTCCGGCGACGGCTTCGAGGACGTCGCAGGCCCGCACCCGCTCGCCGTCCGCGCAGACGGCCTCCGCGGTCTCCAGGTCGAAGCCGCCGGCCAGGACGGCGGCGCGGGCCCACACCAGTCGTTCCCGCTCGGTGCACAGGTCGTGGCTCCAGTCGACGGCGGCGCGCAGGGTCTGGTGGCGGGGCAGGACGGCGGGGCTGCCCGCGCTGAGCAGGCGGTAGCGGTCGTCGAGGCGGGCCAGGAGCTGTTCGACGCTGAGGACGCGCATGCGGACGGCGGCGAGTTCGATGGCGAGGGGCAGCCCGTCGAGGCGGTGGCACAGGCGGGCGACGGCGGCCCGGTTGGCGGGGGTGAGGCGGAAGCCGGGGTCGACGGCGGCGGCGCGGTCGGCGAAGAGGGTGAGGGCGGGGCTCGCGTCGGCGGCGGAGAGGTCGCCGTCGGGGTCGGGGACGGGCAGTGGCCGTACGTCCATGAGGTGTTCCTCGGTGAGGCCGAGGCGATGCCGGCTGGTGGCGAGGATCCGGACGCCGGTGGTGCGGCGCAGCAGGGCGGCGGCGAGTTCGGCGCAGGCGGCGAGCAGGTGTTCGCAGTTGTCGACGACGAGCAGCAGCCGCCGGTCGCGGACCTGTTCGACCAGGGCGTCGAGCGGGGGCTGGGCGGAGTGGTCGTGCAGGCCGAGGGCGTCGGCGGCGGCGAGCGGGACGAGGGCGGGGTCGTGCAGGCCGGAGAGGTGGACGAAGCGCACGCCGTCGGGGAAGGCGCGGGCGACGCGGGCCGCGATCCGGGCGGCGAGGCGGGTCTTGCCGACGCCGCCGGGTCCGGTCAGGGTGACGAGCCGGGCGCGGGCGAGCAGGTCGCGGCCCTCGGCCTGTTCGTCGCGCCGGTCGACGAAGCTGGTCGTCTCGACGGGCGGCCGGCCGTCCCGTCCCGGCGCTGATCCGCCCATGATCAGCCAGTCCTCTGCGGTGTGAGCGGGGAGCCGGGTGTCCCGTGTCTCCCGGTGCACGGACCTTCACTCTTCCCCGGTCGGCACATATATGCACGCATCGGTCACACCCGCGGGTGCACTTTGCCGGGGCGGGCGTCGGCGGGGGCCGTCGCGCGTACACTGCACGGCCGTTTTCCGCCTGGTTCAGGACATCCACCCGGGACCGGCTATTGACCTGCTCATGCCATGGGGCGAACCATGAGCGCCACACCCACACCAGTAGGTCGTACGTCGCACGGAAGAACCACCCCCAGCTCCACTCCCCACTTCCGGAGACCCCGGAATCCCTGGAGAAACAAGGAGACTTCATGCGACTCCGCATCCGCGGCCAGGGCGCCCGCGGCGGCAGACGCGCCGCCGCGCTCGCCGGTCTGCTCGCCCTCGCCCTCGCGGCTCCGCTCTCGGCGACGGCGGGCGACGCCAGCGCCGACAGCGCGGCCAAACCGGCCGCCTCGGCGGACGACATCCGCCAGTACGAGATCCATCTGCACTCGACGGCCGAGGACCGCACCGCGTTGCAGCGGGCCGGCGTCTCCGTGGACGAGGTCCACGGGCACGGCGTGGTCGTCTCCGGCCGCGCGGACCAGATCCGCGAGCTGCGCCGGCTCGGCTACGACGTCACCGCGCTGGGCGCCGTACCGGACCGTTCGGCGAAGGCCGGCGACATCCGGCTCTACGACTTCCCGTCGGCCGACTCGCGCTACCACAACTACGCGGAGATGACGGCCGAGATCAACTCGATCGTCGCGGCGAACCCGTCCATCGCGAGCCAGCGCACGATCGGCACCTCGTACCAGGGGCGCAACATCGTCGCCATCAAGATCAGCGACAACGTCTCCGCGGACGAGTCCGAGCCGGAGGTGCTGTTCACCCACCACCAGCACGCCCGCGAGCACCTGACCGTCGAGATGGCGCTCTACCTGCTGCGCGAGCTGACCGGCGACTACGGCACCGACTCCCGCGTCACCGGCCTGGTCAACAGCCGCGAGATCTGGATCATCCCGGACCTCAACCCGGACGGCGGCGAGTACGACATCGCCTCCGGCTCCTACCGCTCGTGGCGCAAGAACCGCCAGCCCAACTCCGGTTCGTCGTACGTCGGTACGGACCTCAACCGCAACTGGAACTACCGCTGGGGCTGCTGCGGCGGCTCCTCCGGCTCGCCGTCCTCCGAGACCTACCGCGGCTCGGCCCCCGAGTCGGCCAAGGAGGTCAAGGTCGTCGCGGACTTCGTGCGCAGCCGGGTCGTCGGCGGCAAGCAGCAGATCACCGCGGGCATCGACTTCCACACCTACAGCGAGCTGGTGCTCTGGCCGTTCGGCTACACCACCGCGGACACCACCACCGGCATGACCGCCGACGACCGCAACGCGTTCGCCACGGTCGGGCAGAAGATGGCCGCCAGCAACGGCTACACCCCGGAACAGTCCAGCGACCTGTACATCACCGACGGGTCGATCGACGACTACCTCTGGGGCACGCACAAGATCTTCGGATACACCTTCGAGATGTATCCGCGGTCCAGCTCCGGAGGCGGGTTCTACCCGCCCGACGAGGTGATCGAGCGGGAGACCTCACGGAACCGGGACGCGGTGCTGCAACTGCTGGAGAACGCGGACTGCATGTACCGGTCGATCGGCAAGGAAGCCCAGTACTGCTAGGCGTCCTCGTCCGTCTTCTCCTGCGCCTCGTCCTCGAAGTAGGCGTCCAGCACCGCGTCGAGCTGTGACTCCCACTGCGCGAAGCGCGCCCTGTCCGGCGCCTCGATCTCGATCGGGTACCAGCGCCGGTCAGGGGTGTGCACCGTGACGGTGAACCGCTTGCCGAAGCGGGCCGTCTCGGTCTCCACCGCGCCGATCTCGTCCCAGCGGAAGTCGCAGCTCTCCTCGTCGAGGCTGAGGCGGATGCCCCTGGCGTCGGCGACGATCCGGGCGCGCCGGTCGGCGGCCTCGAACACGGGGCCGTCGGCGGGGGGTTCCTCCTCGGTCACCTCCTCGGCAGTCACCTCCTCGGCGGCTTCCGGGGCGGCTTCGACGGCGGCCTTCTCGGCGGTGTCCTCCCCCGCCGCGGCCTCGGCCGTCTCCTCCGCTGCGACGGTCGCCGTCTGTGCCGGCTCGTCGGGGCGCGGGCCCGTGATGCCGGGGACGAACGCCGGGTCCGCCGCGGCGCCTTGCAGGGGCTGAATGCTGGGTCCTATGCGCTGCTCCACGGCGGAAGTATGGACGACGGAGCTGTGCGGGCGACAGCCAGGCTGTTCGGCGGGGCCGTCTTCCTACACGAAGAGGCTGAGCACCGCCGCCACCGCGAACCCGGCCAGCGACAGCACCGACTCCAGCACGGTCCACGTCCTCAGGGTGTCCCGCTCGCTGATCCCGAAGTACTTGGCGACGATCCAGAAGCCGCCGTCGTTGACGTGCGAGGCGAAGATGGACCCGGTGGAGATGGCCATGATGACCAGGGCGACGAAGGCCTGGGAGTGGTCGCCGCCGGCGAGCAGCGGGGCGACGATGCCGGCCGTGGTGACGATGGCGACGGTGGCCGAGCCCTGGGCGACGCGCAGCACCAGGGAGAGCAGGTACGACAGCGCGATCACCGGCAGGCCGACGTCGTCGAAGGTGTCCGAGAGGGCCTGGGCGACCCCGCTCGCCTTGAGGACGGCGCCGAAGACGCCGCCCGCGCCGACCACGAGCAGGATGTTGCCGACCGGCTTCAGCGAGGACGTGGACACGGTCTCCAGCGACTTGCGGGACCAGCCGCGGCGGATGCCGAGGACGTAGTACGCGAGGAGCAGGGCGAGGGTGAGGGCCACGAAGGGGTGGCCGAAGAACTCGATCACCGAGCGGAGCGTGGAGGGACTGAGCGCGATCGAGGAGAAGGTGGCGGCGAGAATCAGGATCAGCGGCGTGCCGATGATGGCGAGGACCGTACCGAGGGCGACCGGCTGTTCGCGGGGTGCGGCCCGCTCGGCGAGCACCGCGCGCCTGGCCTCCTCCGCGGCCTCCACCATGTCCTGCGGGACGGGCACGAAGATGCGGCGGCCGATCCACGCGGAGAACGCCCAGGCGGCCAGGACGGCGGGGATGCCGCAGACGACGCCCATGAGGATGACCCAGCCGAGGTCCACGTGGAGCAGCCCGGCGGCGGCGACGGGGCCGGGGTGCGGGGGCAGGAAGGCGTGGGTCATGGACAGGCCGGCGAGCAGCGGGAGGCAGTAGAGCAGGATCGACTTGCCGCTTCGCTTGGCGGCGGCGTAGACGAGCGGCGCGAGCACGAAGATGCCGACGTCGAAGAAGACCGGGATGCCGAAGACGAGACCGGTCAGGCCCATGGCGAGCGGGGCGCGCTTCTCGCCGAAGAGGTGCAGCAGCCGGGAGGCCAGCACCTCGGCGCCGCCGCTGACTTCGAGGATCGCGCCGAGCATGGTGCCCAGGCCGATGATGATGGCGACGTGGCCGAGGATGCCGCCCATGCCGGACTCGATGGTGGAGACGGCGTCGGAGCGCTGGACGGTGCCGAAGAGTTCGGTGACGGACAGGCCGGCCAGCAGGCCGACGGCTATGGAGACGGCGAGCAGGGCAACGAACGGCTGCAGGCGCGCCTTGATGATGAGGAACAGCAGCAGGGCGATGCCGAGGGCGGCGACGGTGAGCAGCCCGGCGGTGCCGTCGATGAGCAGCAGGAGGCCGCCGGTGTGGGGCGGGGACGAAGGGGACATCAGGGGGTCCTCTGGATAAGTACATACTGCTTTCGGGCAGGGGGGATCGCGGCATGGCGTCCGCGGACGCGCGGACACCATGCCGTGTGCGGCGTGCGGGTGGTGAGGAGGGGTCAGCCGAGGACGGCGAGCGCGTCGATCTCGATGAGCAGGCCGGCGGGCAGGCCGACGTAGACCGTCGTGCGGGCGGCCGGGGGCTGGGTGAGGCCCTGATCCTCGAAGTAGGCGTTGTAGATCTCGTTCATCTCGGCGAAGTGGTCCACGTCCGTGAGGTAGACGCGGATCATCAACACGTCGTCCCAGCTCGCGCCGCCCTCCTCAAGGACGGACTTGACGTTGGCGAGGGTCTGGAGGGTCTGCTCGCGCAGGGTGGGGCCGGCGGGCGTCGGGGGCTTGCCCTCCTCGGCGGGGAGGAAGCCGACCTGGCCGGCGACCTGGAGGATGTTGCCCTTCCTGACGCCGTGCGAGAACCTCGCGGGCGGGGTGGTGTGGGTCTTGGGGGTGAGTGCGGTCTTGTCCGTCATGCGGGGTCCCTTACTGGCGTTCTTCCGGAGTACTCGCCGCTGATGTCCTCCGCCGTACGGCGCACCAGCGGGAGCAGGGTGAGGAGTTCGTCGGCGGTGACGACGACGTTCGGCGCGGAGACCGACATGGCGGCGACGACCCGGCCGTCGGCGCCGCGGACGGGCGCGGCGACGCAGTTGATGGACTCCTCGTGGCCGCCGAGGTCGGTGGCCCAGCCCTGTTCGCGCACCTTGGCCAGCTCCGCGAGGAAGGCCTCGGCGTTCGGCGTCGAACGGGCCGTGTACAGGGGGTAGTCGAGCTTCTCCGCGACCGCGCGCCGCTCGGGTTCGGGCAGGTCGGCGAGGAGCAGCTTGGCGACGGCGGCGACGGTGATGGCGACCGGTTTGCCGATCCGCGAGTACATGCGGACCGGGTAGCGGCTCTCCACCTTGTCGATGTAGAGGACCTCGTCGTCCTCGTACACCGCGAGGTGCACGGTGTGCCCGCACTGTTCGTTGAGGCGGACGAGGTGCGGGTGGGCGATCTCGCGGATGTCCAGGTTCTCCATCGCCTCCTGGGCGAGGGCGAACAGCCGGGCGCCGAGCCGGTAGCGCTGGTCGGACTGGCGGTAGACGAAGCCGTGCTCGTTCAGGGTGCGCAGCAGCCTGAGGGCGGTGGACTTGTGCACGCCGAGGCGGTCGGCGACCTGTCCGAGGTCGGCGGGTCCCTCGGCGAGCAGCGGCAGGATGCTCAGCGCGCGGTCGACGGTCTGGCTCATGGCGTACGTACCTCCTCCTCGGCCCCCTGGGTGCCGGCTGTCCAGCCGGGGCCGAGTCGAAGTCTCCCCCACGCGGTGTCGTCGAGGGCGGCGAGCCGGTCGGCGTGGTCGCGGGCGGGGGGTGCGGCGAGGTCGCCGGGGGCGGTGAGGGCGGCGGCGGCCCACAGGTGGCCGTGGCGCAGGCGGTCCCGCGGGGGCAGTCCGCGCAGGGTGGCGGAGAGGAACCCGGCGGCGAAGGCGTCTCCGGCGCCCACGGCGGCGACGACGTCCACGGTGAGGGCGGGGACGAAGGTGGCGTGGGGTCCGTGGAACGCGGTGGCGCCCGCCGGGCCCTGCTTGACGACGAGCACCTCGGGTTCGGGCAGCGCGGCGCGGATCTCCTCGGGGCCGGTCAGTCCCCAGGCCTCGTCCTCGCCGACGAAGACGAGGTCGGCGCGGCGGGCGAGGTCTTTCAGCAGGGCGGGCCCGCCGGGGTGCGGCCACAGGCCGGGGCGGTGGTTGACGTCGAAGGAGACGAGGGGTCGGCCGGGGCGGGGCGCGGTGAGTGTGCGCAGCAGCTCGCGGCAGCCGTCGGAGAGCGCCGCGGTGATGCCGGACAGGTGCAGGATCCGCCCGGCCCGTACGGCGCTCAGGTCGACGCCGGTCACGGACATCGCGGACGCCGCCGATCCGGCCCGGTAGTAGGCCACCTCGTGGGCGTCGGTGGCGCGGTCGCCCGCGGTGCGGAAGTACACGCCGGTCGGGCGCGCGGGGTCGCGGCGTACGGAGGTCACGTCGACGCCGTACGCGCCGATCGTCTCGACCAGGTGGTCGCCGAACCCGTCGGCGCCGACCCGGCTGACCCACCGGGCGGAGTGTCCGGCGGCGGCCAGCATGCAGGCCACGTTGGACTCGGCGCCGCCGATGGCCCGGTCGAAGGACGGCACGTCGGCGAGACGGCCGGGGCGGGAGGGCAGGAAGGTGACCATGGACTCGCCGAGCGCGACGACGTCCACGACGCCGGGGGCGTTGCACAGTCCGTCGGTGGTCACGATCGTCGTAGCTCCTCGGTGTCGCTCAGGGCGGTGGCGGATCCGTTGACCCCGCGTTCGCCGAGATGTTAGACAGCGGTAAGCGACATACGCAATGGACGTTGCAGAATGCGCAACGCACCTGATCGGAGGCTCTTCATGAGCAGCGAAGCCCTCGCCCGGCTCTCGGACGAACGCGTCGACCACCGCTTCCGGGGCCTCCCGCCGGACGCCGACGGGCTCACCGTCGGCGAGCTGGCCGCCCAGCGCCGCAACCTGTTCACCGGCGGCTTCACCACCCCCGTCCTGGCGCTGTCCGCCGAGCACCTGGAGCACAACCTGCGGCTGATGGCCGCGTACACCCAGCGGCACGGCCTGGCCTTCGCCCCGCACGGCAAGACCTCCATGGCGCCGCAGCTGTTCGCCCGCCAGATCGAGCACGGCGCCTGGGGCATCACGCTCGCGGTGCCGCACCAGGTGCGGGTGGCGCGGGCGTTCGGCGTGCGGCGGGTGTTCCTGGCGAACGAGCTGGTGGACGCGGCGGCCCTGCGCTGGCTGGCCGCCGAGCTGGCCGACCCGGCGTTCCGCTTCGTCTGCTACGCCGACTCGGTGCGCGGCGTGGAGCTGATGGACGCGGCGCTGGCGGAGGCCGGCGCGCCCCGCCCGGTGGACGTGGTCGTGGAGCTGGCCGCGGGCGAGGGCGCCCGGACGGGGGTGCGCACGGAGGCGGAGTGCGCCCGGGTCGCGGACGCGGTGGCCGCCGCCCGGACGCTGCGCCTGGCCGGGGTCGCCGGGTACGAGGGCGAGGTGCCGCGGGCGACACCGGAGCGGGTGCGGGCGTGGCTGGACCGGCTGGTCGCGCTGGCCGTGGAGTTCGACAAGGCGGGCCGGTTCGCGGGGCTGGACGAGATCGTGGTGAGCGCGGGCGGCAGCGCCTGGTTCGACGCGGTGGCCGACGCCTTCGCCGCGCTCCCCGAACTGTCCGCGCCGGTGCTGAAGCTGCTGCGCTCCGGGGCGTACGTCTCGCATGACGACGGCCACTACCGCCGGCTGACCCCGTTCACCCGGATGCCCGGGGAGGGCGCGCTGGAGCCCGCGTTCCGGCTGTGGGCGCAGGTGGTGTCGCGGCCCACGGCCGAGCAGGCCTTCGTCAACGCGGGCAAGCGGGACGCGGCCCACGACCTGGACCTGCCGGTCGCCCGCGTGGTGCGCCGCGGCGGCACCGAGCGCCCGGCCGCCGGGATCGAGGTGACGGGCCTGTCCGACCAGCACGCCTGGCTGCGCACCTCACCGGAGGCGGACCTGGAGGTCGGCGACTGGGTCGGCCTCGGGCTGTCCCACCCGTGCACGTCGTTCGACAAGTGGCAGCTGATCCCGGTGGCCGAGGCCGACGGCACGGTCGTCGACTACGTCCGCACGTTCTTCTAGGGGGCCCGGCAGTGGAAGATCTCGTCATCCGGGACGCGGAGGTCGTCGACGGCACCGGCGCGCCGTCCTACCGCGCCGACGTGGTGGTGGACGGCGGCCGGATCGTGTCGATCGTCAAGGAGGCCGCGGCGGCCGGTTGCCAGCGCCCGTCGGCGATGCGGGAACTGGACGCCGAGGGCCTGGTCCTCGCCCCCGGCTTCATCGACATGCACGCCCACAGCGACCTGGCGCTGCTGCGCGACCCCGACCACAGCGCGAAGGCCGCGCAGGGCGTGACGCTGGAGGTGATCGGCCAGGACGGGCTGTCGTACGCGCCGGTCGACGACCGGACCCTCGACGGGGTGCGCCGCGCGATCACCGGCTGGAACGGCTCCGGCGACGACATCGACTTCGACTGGCGGTCGGTCGGCGAGTACCTGGACCGGCTGGACGGGGGCATCGCCGTCAACGCGGCCTACCTGATCCCCCAGGGCACGGTCCGCGCGCTCGCCGTCGGCTGGGAGGACCGCGAGGCGACCCCGGCCGAGCTGGACCGGATGCGCCGGCTGGTCGCCGAGGGCCTGGAGCAGGGTGCGGTCGGCATGTCGTCCGGGCTGACGTACACGCCGGGCATGTACGCGAAGGACGCCGAACTGACCGAGCTGTGCCGGGTGGTGGCGTCGTACGGCGGCTACTACTGCCCGCACCACCGCTCCTACGGGGCGGGCGCGCTGGAGGCGTACGCGGAGATGGTGGCGCTCGCCCGGGAGGCGGGCTGCGCGCTGCACCTGGCGCACGCCACCATGAACTTCGGGGTCAATGAGGGCCGCGCGCCCGAGCTGCTGGCGCTGCTGGACGAGGCGCTGGCGGCGGGCGCGGACATCAGCCTCGACACCTACCCCTACACGCCCGGCAGCACCACGCTCGCGGCGCTGCTGCCGAGCTGGGCGGGCGAGGGCGGCCCGGACGCGGCGCTCGCCCGGCTGGCGGACGACGCGACGGCCGAGCGGATCCGCCACCACCTGGAGGTCACCGGGTCGGACGGCTGCCACGGGGTGCCGGTGGAGTGGCACACGATCGAGATCTCCGGGGTCGGCGACCCGGCGCTCGCCGGCTGGATCGGCCGCCGCCTGGACGGCTGGGGGGCGGCCCGCCGGTTGCTGCTGGAGGACCGCCTGGCCACCTCGATCCTTCAGCACGTCGGCCACGAGGAGAACGTCCGGGCGATCATGCGCCACCGCGTCCACACCGGCGGCTCCGACGGCATCCTCCAGGGCGCGAAGCCGCATCCGCGCGCCTACGGCACCTTCCCGCACTACCTCGGCCACTACGTCCGCGAGCTGGGCGTGCTGTCCCTGGAGGAGTGCGTCGCCCACCTCACCTCCCGCCCGGCGGCCCGGCTGCGGCTGCCGGACCGGGGCGTGGTGCGCGAGGGGTACCGGGCGGACCTGGTGCTGTTCGACCCGGCCACGGTGGCGGCCGGATCGACGTACGAGCGTCCGCGCACGCTGCCGACGGGCATCCCCCACGTTCTGGTGGACGGCCGGTTCGTGATCGAGGACGGGCGGCGCACGGACGTCCTGGCGGGCCGCTCGGTGCGCAGGACGCCCGTGTGAGGCCTTGGGCTCAGGGCTTACGGCTTACGGCTCAGGGCTCACGGCTTGGGCAGGGTGCAGCCGCTCGCGTACAGGTCGAGCTTGCTGTCGAGGCCGAAGCAGGCGGCGAACGGGTAGGTCTGCTGGGCGTAGTTGACGCCCTGGCGGACGGTGACGTTGCCGCTCGCGTCCACCTCGCAGGGGTTGTTGAGGGTGCAGCGCCCGCCGCTCTCGTTGCCGGTGTTGTTGACGGCGACGACCCGGCCGGTGGAGTGGTCGACGACCGGGGAGCCGGAGGTGCCGCCGACGGTGTCGCAGGCGGGGGTGTAGCGGACGGAGTCCGTCCAGGTCCAGTCGCCCTCGCGCAGCTGGTGGGCGAAGCCGTCGATGGAGCAGGTGTAGACGCGCTTCCAGTAGCCGGAGACGACGCTGATGGCGGTGCCGGCGGCCGGACGGGTGTCGTTCAGGGTGAGCGCGTCGATGCCGTAGGAGCTCTTGATCTGGGCGTAGGTGCGGGTGAGCTGGTAGACGGCGGCGTCGGTGCCGGTCATGGTCGCGTAGGCGATCTTGTTCGCGCGCAGGGTCGCCACCCGGGTGCCCGCGGCGTTCAGCAGGCCGAAGGAGCGGGTGGAGGCGCGGTCGACGACGACCTCGCCGGGACCGGGGAAGCCGGACTCCAGGCAGTGGCCGTTGGTGAGCGCCAGCGCCGGGTCGTCGGCCGCGGAGTCCGGCATGCGGACGACCGCGCCGGAGCAGTTGCTCAGCGCCACGGTCCCGGCGAGGTTCACCGCCCGGGCCGCGGGCGCCGTCCCGGTGTCCGGCGTGGCCGCGACGGCGGGTGCCGCGCCCGCCCCGGTGATCACCAGGGCCGCGAGCGTGGCGAGGAGAGGCTTCTTCATGGGGGTCCCCTCTGTGCGACGGGGGCGGCCGGAGGTCGTCCGGCCGCCCACTGTCTTGTCATGGACATCGTCGTGGTGAGGGGAGGGGGCGGCAAGGAGGGTTATCCGCCACGCGTCGGGCGCGGGCGCGTCACCCCGCGCCCCCGGTCACCGGCTGCCCGGCCGTCGCGGCGGGCCGCTCCAGGGCGGCCAGCAGCGCGCGTTCGGCCGCGGTGAACTGCGGGCCGTCCAGCTGCGGCCGCAGCGGCCCCGCCAGCGCCGACAGCAGCACGCTCGGCCGGACCAGGGACAGCGGCGTGGCCCGCAGCGCCAGGACGTCGGTCAGGGCCGTCGCCGCGTGGAACGAGCCGGTCGCGGTGCGGGAGAGCCGGCCGACATAGCGGTGCAGCAGGCGGTCGGCGGGGCTCGGGCGCCGGCCCGTGGTGGTGGGGAAGTGAATGTCCTGCCCGACGGACAGCGTCCACGCGGTGTCGACGCTGCGGGCGACGGCCCGCTGGACGCGCCGGGCCAGACCGGGGACGAGACCTCCCGCGACCAGGTCGCGCAGGGCGACGGCGCTCTGGGCGGTGGCCGAGACACCCTGCCCGTACAGGGGGTTGACGGCCGCGACGGCGTCGCCCAGCACCACCAGGCCCTCCGGCCAGCGGGGAAGCCGTTCGTAGGCGTACCGCCGGTTGGCGGTGCTGCGCGTGACGCTGACGCCGGTGAGCGGTGTGGCGTGGGCGATGAGGTCGGCGATGAGCGGGTGGCGCAGGGTGCGGGCGAAGGGCTCGAAGGCGTCCGGGTCCGCGGTGGGCTCCCCGCCGGGGGCGCCCATCAGGCTGACGTGCCAGCGGTCGCCTTCGATCGGCAGGAGGCCGCCGGCGTTGCCCGGCCGGGGCAGCCGCGGGTCGGCCTGGATGCCGATCACCGGCCAGCCGCGGGTGGGCACCGGGGCGCGGTAGACGCGGCTGGCGTAGACGAGTCCGGAGTCGACACGGTCCTCGGTGAGCCCGGTGACGCCCAGCCCGGCGAGCCAGCGGGGCGTGCGCGAGCCGCGGCCGGAGGCGTCGATCACCAGGTCGGCCCGCAGCTCCGCCTCCGTGCCGTCGGCGCCGCGCACGCGTATGCCGGTGACGCGGTGGCGGCTGCCGAGCAGGCCGACGGCCCTCGTCCGCGTCCGCACGCGCACCCGGGGGTCCGCCAGGACCCGGGCTCGCACCACCGAGTCGGTCAGGTCCCGGCTGGCGGTGATCAGATGGTGGGTGCTGCGCCGCCAGCGGCGGTACCAGCCCTCCGGCGAGCAGATCACCATGCCGCCGGTCACGGGGATGCGGTGGGCCCCCGCGGCCAGCAGCCGCTCGACACTTCCCGGCAGCAGCGTCTCGATCGCCGCCACTCCCCCGGTCTGCAGGAAGTGGATGTGCGCGGCCTGCGGCACTCCGGTACGGGGTTCCGGACCGTCGGGCAGCTCGTGCGCCTCCACGATCTCCACGGATCCGACGTACTCCCGCACCGCGGCGGCGGCCAGCATCCCCGCGATGCTGCCGCCGACGACGACGGCGTGGGCGGAACCGGGACGGGGGCCCTGGCCGGGCTGCGGGACATCACTCATGGCGGGCTGCTTTCTGCGATACGTCGGACGGGTCGGCGAAGCGGAAGGACTCCCGGCGCCCCCGGAACCCCCGGCGCCCCCGGAACTCCCGCACCACGGGCGAGGCCAACGCCCGCGCCAGCGCGACGAGATCGCGCGCCCGCCGGACGCGCGCGGGCGGAACGTCCGGGGTAGCGGGGGTAGCTGGGCCGGCCGGGGTGGCCGGGGTGGCCGGGGTGTGGGCTGCGCCCGGGGTACGCGGGGCGCGCGGCGTGCCTGGGGTGTCCGGCGTGGGCGGGGTGTCGGCGGCGGCCGAGGGGTCCGTGGTGCCGGAGGCCGGCGGAGCGACCGGGGCGACCGGGGCCACCGGGGGGTTCGGGGCGCCCGAGGCCTCCGGGGCGTCTGGTGGGGGTCCGGGTGGCCTGTGTTGTCGGGCGTGGGCGTCGAGGAGGGCGATCGCGTCCGCGACGGCCGCCGCGTGCGAGGGGTCGGCGCCGTCGGACAGTGCCCTGCGGTAGGCGCGTTCGCGCAGGGCCGGGTCGCAGTACGGCGTCAGGGCGAGGATGGCGTCGTACAGGGCCGTCCTGCGGCCCGTCAGCAGCAGCGGCGGCGGAGTCCGCCACCACGGCAGCGGGGCGCGTACGGCGCCCGGCGTGCGCACGTCCCGCAGCGCCCGCCACAGCGGGGCGAGCTGCCACAACTCCCGTACGGTCCTGACCTGTTCGGCGACCCGGGGTCCGGCGAGCGGCACGGCGAAGCCGAGGGCGCCGAGGACGCAGGCGGGCGGGGCGAGGAGCGGGGTGACCTCGCTCACCAGGAAGTCCAGGTCGTGGCCCGTCCAGCGGGCGGCGACCGCCACCAGCCGCAGCACGTCGTAGCAGACGATGATCGCGTAGGCCGGGCCGAGGATGCGCAGGCCCGCCCGGAGCGACCCGCGGACCTGCGCGGACCAGCGCCGGCACAGGACGCTCGCGGCCGTCATGGCCACGCCCTGCGCGACGAGGTAGAGGACGATCATCTCGCGGAGGAACGGCGTGGTGGCGTAGTGGGCGTCGAACGAGACGGGCTGCTCGACGGGCGCGCTGCCCGCCGCGAACAGGGCGACGACGGCGAGGGCCGTGAGGCCGTACGCGATCACGCACAGGCGGGAGATGCGCCGGGTCCGCTCCGGTGACGCCGGGCGCCAGTTGACGATGAGCAGCAGGCTGGCGCCGGAGAACACGGTCGTCGTCGCGTAGACGACGGGGGCGGCGAGGTTGGGGACGTCCGTGAGCCGGTTGAGCCGGGCGATGGACGCGGGGGCGGCGAAGAGCATCAGGCAGCCGGCGGAGAAGAGCAGCAGACAGGCCGCGCGCAGCAGGGTGTCGTGGCGTCTTCGCACGAGTGCGGGCAGCTTCACGGCGCCCACCAGCAGCAGCATGGCCCCGCACACGTAGAAACCGGCGTCGCTCGTTCCGAAGGTCACTGGGCGGGCCGTCCTCAGCGCTGGAAGCGGTGGGCCATGGAGGCCCGGATCCGGCCGGTGAGGTCGTGCGGGTCGCCGGGCGAGCGGTCCTCGTGGAGGACGGCCCGGACGTCGGTGGCGAACCGGAAGCCGAAGTGCTCGGCGTCGAGTTCCTCCCGCACGCGGTGCCCCTCGGTGCGTGCCGCGAAGTGGAGGGAGGCGTCCATGCGCGCGCCGGGCGGCAGGTCGGTGCGGGTGGCCTCGGCGAGGGCGGCGACGAACTCCGCGAGCGTCGCGGCCGGGCCGCGGCCGGCGGGGCGAGAGGCGCGGGGGGCGCGGGGGGCGGCGGGCGCGTGGTCACCGTCACCGTCACCTTCGCCGGCGCCGTCCCCAGTGGCGGTGCCGGTGTGGCCGTGACCCTGGAACATGTGCCACGCCTCGTGGCCGATGATCACCAGCTGGTGCTCGGGGTCGGTGTTCTCCTCGTAGACGATCAGGTCGTGATCGGTGCGGTCCACCCAGACCCCGCTGGCCGTGAACGGCGGGAACACGGCCTGGCGCAGGTGCACCGGGCGCCCTCGCACGTCGCTGAGGGCCCGGGCCGTCGCCGGGATGACCTCCTCGGCGGCGAGGAGCGGCCGTAAGCCGTCCACCAGGCGGGCGCTGAGCCGCCGCATCGCCCTCGGTCCGGTCCTCATCGCCGCATCGGTCCACTCCACCCTCGTCGAGCGCCGAGACCCGAACCCCGGGCCCGACGTGTCCGCGGTGTGCACAGGTGCCGTGCGCGGGGCGTTGTGTGAGCGCGGTGCGCCGGCGCGTGGCACCTTAGCGCGCGCCTCTCGGCGGGATCAACGCTCGCCCGGCGGCCGCCGCCCGGTGACCACCGGGCCGCCACCGGCCCGTCGCCCGGCTCACTTGGGGCGCTTGGTACCGCCCGGACCGCGGCCCGGGTTGCCGTTGGCGTTGCCGGGGGCGTCGTCCGGAACGGGGGTCGCGGTGGCGGTGGTGGAGGGCGCCGGGGCGGCCGGGGGCGTGGTGGTGGACGTCGGGGCGGGGGTGGGGGACCCGGAGGGCGTGGCGGAGCCGGGGCCGCCGCTCGCCGGTGTGCTCGGCGACGGGGTGGAGTCCGGCGCCGGCGCGGTGCCGGTGCCGGTGCCGGTGCCGGCCTCGGGGAGCGGGCCGGCCTTCCGGGTGTCCCGGTCCGCGCCGGACGGCGTCCCCGCGCCCTGGTCGCCGGCCGCCGGACTGGTGCGGTCCTTCTCGCCGCGCGCCCCGCCGTCCGGGGACGGGGACCCCGCCAGGGAGAACCCGGCGATCAGCGCCGCCGCGGACACCGCGCCCGCGGCGACCACGGCCCCGGCCGCCCGCCGCTGCCACCACGGGCTGGGCTTGCGCCGCGAGCGGCGGGGCCCGGGCGGGGTGAGCGGGGGCAGCTCGCGGGTCTCGTCGTAGGCGCTCTGCCAGCCGTGTGCCGCCGCCGGGTCGGCGTACTCCTCGTAGGCCGGGACGTGCTCCGGCTGCGGCTGGTACACCATCGGCGGACCCTGCTGTTCACCCGTTCCGGGGGGCTCGGACATGGCCGCGCATTCTAGGGACTGGAGTGACTCCAGGGACAGTGCGGAGTCATACCGGCCCAAATCGCTCGTCTCACGTGGCGGAAAACACGACCCGCGCAGCGATACCCGGCCGTAAGCTCCCAGACATGCAGGTGATCCAGTCGACCAAGCTCGCCAACGTCTGTTACGAGATCCGGGGTCCGGTGCTCGAGGAGGCGATGCGGCTGGAAGCGGCCGGTCACCGCATCCTCAAGCTGAACACCGGCAACCCGGCGGCGTTCGGCTTCGAGTGCCCGCCCGAGATCCTGGAGGACATCCTCCGCAACGTCTCGACGGCCCACGGCTACGGCGACGCGAAGGGTCTGCTGGCCGCGCGCCGGGCGGTGGTCATGCACAACCAGACCATCGGCATCGAGACCGACGTCGAGCACGTCTTCATCGGCAACGGCGTCTCCGAGCTGATCGTCATGGCGATGCAGGGCCTGCTGGACGACGGCGACGAGGTGCTGGTGCCCGCCCCGGACTACCCGCTGTGGACCGCCGCGGTCTCGCTGTCGGGCGGTACGGCCGTGCACTACCGCTGCGACGAGCAGTCCGACTGGATGCCGGACCTGGCCGACGTCGAGCGCAAGGTGACCGACCGCACCAAGGCGATCGTCATCATCAACCCGAACAACCCGACCGGCGCGGTCTACGACGAGGCCGTCCTCAGGGGCCTCACCGACATCGCCCGCCGCCACAACCTGCTGGTGTGCTCCGACGAGATCTACGACAAGATCCTCTACGACGGCGCCACGCACACCCCCACCGCCGCCGTCGCCCCCGATCTGCTCACCCTGACCTTCAACGGCATGTCGAAGGCGTACCGGGTGGCCGGCTACCGGGTCGGCTGGATGTCGATCTCCGGCCCGCGCGCGCACGCCGACTCCTACATCGAGGGTCTGACGATCCTGGCGAACATGCGGCTGTGCGCGAACATGCCGGGCCAGCACGGGGTGGTCGCCGCGCTCAGCGGACGCCAGACGATCAACGACCTGGTGCTGCCGGGCGGGCGGCTGAAGGAGCAGCTGGACGTCGCGTACGAGATGCTGACCCGGATCCCGGGCGTGAGCTGTGTCCGTCCGAAGGGCGCGCTGTACCTCTTCCCGCGCCTCGACCCGAAGGTCTTCAAGATCAAGGACGACCGGCGGATGGTGCTGGACCTGCTGCGGCAGGAGAAGATCATGGTCGTCCAGGGCACCGGCTTCAACTGGCCCGAGCCGGACCACTTCCGGGTCGTGACGCTGCCGACGGCGGGCGATCTGCGCGACGCGATCGGGCGGATCGGGAACTTCCTGGACGGCTACAGCCAGCCGTAATACTCCGCACCCCAGGTTCCGGGATCACTCTCAACTTTAGAACGAATCTAATGTAGGATGCCTTCTGTCACAGCACAGGAGGCCATCCCATGTACGAACCGATCCGCACGAAGTCGGTCCACACGATGGCCGGCACCCCGGACTTCCCCCACCGGTCGCGCGAGGAGGAGCTGGACATCCAGCTCGCGGGCCATCTCGCCGCGCTGCTCGCCGTGACCGACGAGCTGCGCGCCCTGGCCCCCTCCGACGACCTGGACACCGCCGCCGCGCGACTGGCGGAGCAGGTGGCCCGGCTGCGGGGCGGCAAGGCGCCGGTCCGCTCCGCGGTGAGCGCGGTGTCCGAGCCGCACCTCGCGGCGCTGCACCAGCGGGCGCACGCGCTCGCCGGCCGGGCGCTGGTGGTCGCGGCCTCCCGCGCGGACACCGCCGCCGCGATCCTCGCCGCCGAGCGGATGGACGCGCACGCGGAGGCGCTGGGACCGCGGGAACTCGCGTCCCGCTGACCTCTCCCCCCTGAACGGCCCCGGTCCGCGTGCACCCGCAGCGACGCGCGGACCGGGCGCCACGGATGCACCGCGCTCACCGCCGCTCCAGCGCCTCCCAGAAACTCCCCTCCAGACCCACCGCTTCGAGCAGCACGCTCTGCACACGCAGGGGAAGGTCCTGGATGTACGGAAGGACACCGGGCTGCCAGCTCGCCAGGTCGTCCAGGACCAGCTGGACCGGCTCGACCAGCGTGGCGCTGTTCTCGGCACGCCGCTGCCACGCGGCGCTGCGGCGGCGAGCGGCCGCCTCCGACTCCATCCCGCTGACGAACTGGTAGCCCTTGGTGGCGGCCATGGTGAACAGCCGGTCGGCCACCCGGGCCAGGTTCCCGGCCGTGTGCGGGTACGCGGCCGCGGTCAGCGTGTCCTCGACGAGCGTGGGCGGGACCGTCGGAGCGGTGAGGGAGACGACCCCCTCCGGAAAGGCGCCGACCGAACTCAGCGAAGGGTCACGCGTTTTGAGGTGGCCGATCAGCGGCGTGTTCAGCCGCTTGGAGCCGAACCCCAGCGGGAACACCCCGATGCGCGTGCCGGTGCCGCCGCGGCCGAAGGCGAACAGGACGAAGTCGCCGGCCTGGTCCGCACTCGCATACACGGCCGCCGGCGCCTCCTGCGCGGCACCGTGCCAGAGGTGGCCGGCCGGCACCAGGTGCGGGAGCGCGGCGTACTTGCGGTCGCGATAGCCGTCCATCAGTTCCTCCACGCACTGGACGCTGTCGCCCAGGGCCAGCGAACTGGTGAGCTTCCGCCCGGAGCCGAGCAGCAGGGACGGCGCGGCGGAACCGGCGCGGGACGAGGTGCCGCGACGACTGAACAGACCCATCGTGTGTTACCTCCTGAAGCGTGCCCGGGCCGACAGCCAGGCGCCGGACGAACAGACGGCCGCGGCCGACACCGACCACGCCACGGGAGCCGCCTGGCCGTGGCGCGCGTGGAAGAGGACCGTCGTCAGCAGCCAGCCGACCGCTCCGCCGAGCAGCGTGACGCCCACGAGGTCGAACAGGACGGGTGTCGTCGGCTCCCGGCCCGCACGCAGCAGGCGCCGGCCGCCGGTCGGCAGGACGACGGCGAGAAGTCCGATCAGGGTGATGACCGGAGCGTCCAGGACGGCCGCCATGTGGACCTTGTACTGGAGCGACTGGACGGCGGCCAGCACAGCGAGAAGGCCGCCGACCAGGGCGCCCTGGACGAGCGCGGCGTGCTGACGCTGCGCCTGGGCCCGTTCCGCGACGAACGCTCCGCCGAGGCCGATGACCGACTCGGCGCGTTCCATGGTGGCGTTGAGGTGTTCCACCTCGTCCTCGGCCTGCTGGGCGAGCCAGTCGGCGAGGTCGCGGTCCGCCACGAGGGGTGAGCCCGCGGCGTCGTGGTCCGCCGGCGGTACCGCCTGCCGCATGTTGGCGGCGAGCCCCTGCCCGGTCCGGCACAGGGAGCGCAGGTCGGCGCGGCGGGCCGCGAGATCGTGGGCGGCGGCGCGCAGCCGGTCCATACGGGCCTCCGCCTCCAGGGCGGCCTCGCCGAACAGGGGCGCCGGGTCGTCCACGGCGCGGGCGTGCAGGTGCCCGAGGGCGTCCGCGGCCTCGGTGACCTCCCGGTCGCCGGCGCGGATGTCCTCCCGGGCGCCGCTCAGCACCCGCACGTGGTGCCGTACCAGGCCGGCATGGAGCAGGTGGCGGGTGAGGGGGGCGGGTTCGGCCGTGCCGGTCAGCCACAGCCACGCGTCGAGGCCGGGTTCGTCGCCGCGGTCGACGGCCACCACGACCCGGGGGCCGGAATCCGGCCGGTCGATCTCCCAGAGCAGCCGGTCCGCCGACAGCGGCGTCCACGGACCCGGCTCCCCCGAGTACGGGCCGAGCCGGGAGGAGGCATGCCGTACGAGGGCGTCGGCGCGGGCCGGCCGGCGCAGCAGCCGGCGGGGCAGGGCGCCGAGGGCCCGCGCCACGACCGTCACCCCCAGCACCTCGTCGGGGACCGGCCCGGCGGGCGCCTTCGCGGCCCAGCGGTCGGCGGCGGACTCCCACGTGCGGGCGGACTGCGGCCGGGCGGGCAGGACGAGCGACAGCCCCGTGACGTCCCCGCGTGCCCACAGCACCGCCTGATCGTCCGACTCCAGCGGGCCGGAGGCACGGGCCGCCAGGAAGACGGGCGACGCGGCGAACGGGACCGTGTCGGGCAGGTCGTCGGGGCCGGCGAGGAAGGGCAGCGTGCCCACCGGGTCGCGCATGCCGAGGTCCCGGCAGGCCGACCACAGGCGTCGCAGGTAGGGGCGGGCCGCGGGCGTGCCCGGGGTGACGGGGTGCGCGGCGGACAGGGTCGAGGAGCGGAAAAAGGCGTGGACGACGAGGGCCGGCCGGCGCAGCCCGCGGTCAGGCATCGGAGCCGGGCAGCAGCCGGCCGATCTTCTGCACCAGCTTGGGGATGCGGTCGAGCACGGGTGGACCGGGAGGCTGGGGAGGCTGCTCGGGAAGGCGGGCGGGGCCGTGGTACGCGCCGGTGAGGTCCTTCACCTCACGGATGGCGGCGGTCAGGGCCTCGGCGTCCCGCCGGTCGGCGGCCGTCTCCACGGCGGTGGCGAGGAGCTGTTCCACCCGCGCCCACTCCTGGGGCGTGGCCTCCATGTCCGGCAACAGCTCCAGCACGGTCAGTGCGTCCTCGGCCGCTCGTGCCCACCGGTCGTCGTTCACACGGTCTCCCTCCGTGCCGGTGCCCGACCCGGCACCGCCTCCGCATCGCCGAAGGCGGCACCGCGGCGCAATGCCGCATCGATTGCGCAATCTGGCACAACTGCCTGCTGAGCGGCGCAAGCCTAGCGTAGGGTCTCCAGCCAACACACCGGAAAAGCGAGGGCAGTTGTGGTCGCAGGTGATCAACCGGACGACGGCCGGGTCGAGGCGGACGAAGTGGACGAGGTGGAGAACCTGCGGTCGACGCTCGGCGCCGTGCCGTTCCCGCATCCGGCCCGTGCCGCGCTTCTCGACCGCCTCGGCCGGGCGCTGCGCTCCCGCCACCGCCGAGACCCCGACGAGGCGCTGCTGGACGAGGCCGTCGCGGTCCACAGGGAAGCGTGCGCCGCCGCCCCGCTGGGCGAGGAAGCCGAGTACCAGGTGAACCTGGCCAACGCGCTGCTGGACCTCTACGACGCGCGCGTCAGCGAGACCTCGGCACCGCGGGAGGCCCGCGAGCTGCTCGAGGGGGCCTTGCGGTCGGGGACGATCCAGGGGCAGGACGAGGCCACCGTGCAGAACTCCCTGGCGAGCGCGCTGGACCGCCTCTGGGACCTGCACAACCGACAAGAGGACCTCCGAGAGCGGGTCGGCCGGCTGCGCCGGGCGGTGGAGCTCGCCGTGCAGCACCGGCACCCCCGCACCGCCATGTACCGCGCGCAGTACGCGGACGCCCTGCTGTCGCTGCACTCCCACGCACCCGACGAGGACCTGCTGGCCGAGGCGCAGCGGGCCGCCGAGCAGGCCCTGGCGGCGGCGCCGCCCGGCCATCCGGACCTGCCGGACGCGCTGGACAGTGCCTGCCGGGTGGGTGAGAGGCTGTACGAGGCAGCCGGCCGGATCGAGCTGCTGCACCGCGCTCAGGAGCTGGCGGAGCAGGCGGGCAAGGCGGTGCCGCGCCCTCGGGGCATCGACGGCAGCAGTCTCTTCAACACCTGGGCCAATGTGCTGCGCACCCTGCACACCGCCACCGGTGAGGTGCGCTTCCTGGACCGGGCGATCGAGGTCCAGCGCGCGGCGGTCGACGCGACCCGGCCCGGGGACCTCAACCGGGCGGGCGTCCTGGCCAACATGGCCACGACCTACGCGCTGCACGCCCATGCCACCGGCGACCGTACGTTCCTCCCCGACGCGCGCGACCTGTACCGCAAGGCGATCGAGGCCTCCCCCGGCCCGCGTGAGGCGGCCGCGCACCGCGGCAACCTCGCCCGGTTGCTCACCACGTTCCCCGAGGTGTTCGCCCGCCGGCTGTCGATCAGCGAGGCGGACGTGCTCGACCTCGCCATCGAGGAGGACGGACGTGCCGTGGCCGCCTTCTCCGCGGAGTCGGCCCAGCGGCGTCACCACACCCTCGCGAAGACCGTAAAGCTGGTCCAGCGCTATGAACAGCGGCACCGGAGCGAGGACTTCGAGGAAGCGGTTCGGCTGTCCCACGGCAATCTGCGGGCGAGCGCGACCCAGGCCGAGGCGGCCCGCCACCGCCTGGCCATCGCCTGGCTGTGGAACAAGCGCGCCGGGCACACGCTCGCCGAGGCCGACCTGGAGGCGGGGGAGACGGCGTACCGCGAGGGGCTTGCCGCCTACCGGGGCGAGCCGGCCGGGCTGGAGATCCACTACCGGTCCGGCCTGGCGCTGATCCTCGTGCTGTCGGCCGAGAGCCGGATCGTGGGCGGCCGCCCCTTCACGGAGGCGTTTACCGAGCGGTACCGCGAGGCCACGGAGCTGTACCGCTGGTGCGCGCTGCGCGGCGACGGCCGGGTGCAGGACCGGATCGACCGGGCCGTCGCCTGGGGACGGACCGCTGCCCGGCTGCGCGACTGGCGGCAGGCGTACGAGGCGTACCGGCTGGCCATGTCCTTCGTGCCGCTGCTCGCTCCGCTGCATCTGCCCCGCCCGGACCGCGAGCAGCTGCTGAGGCATCTGGAGGGGGTGGCCGCCGATGCGGCGGCCTGCGCGATCTCCATGGGCGACCCGTACGCCGCCCTGGAGTTCCTGGAGAGCAGCCGGGGCCTGCTGCTCACCGAGTCGCTCAGTCTGAGGGAGGACCTGGCCCGGCTAGGGACGCACGCTCCCCGGCTGGGAAGCCGCTTTCTCCGGCTGCGCGACCAGGTCGCCGCCGACGGGTCCGCAGTCGTCGACGAGGATCCGGTTCGGCGCGGCCTGCTCGGCGAGGCGCTGACCGCCCGTCGCCGGCGCGCCGACGAGCTGCGTGAGGTGCTGGACGACCTGCGCCGGGTTCCGGGGCTCGAGCGCTTCCTGAGGCCGCCGGACGTGCGCGGCCTGGTGGCCGATTCGGCCGGCGCCCACGGCAGCGTCGTCGTGGTCAACACCTCCCGTCTGCGCAGTGACGCCCTGATCGTCCGCGACGGCACGGTGCGGGTGCTGTCCCTGCCGGAACTCACCGGATACGGGGCCGGACGCAAGGCCGCGGAGCTGCAGGAGGCGACGTGGCGGGCCACGCACCGCGGCTCCTCGCCGCAGGAACGCGCCGCGGCCGAGGGGGCTCTGGCCGCCGTTCTCGACTGGCTGTGGCGGACGGTCGCCCGCCCCGTCCTGGACGACCTGGACCGCCCACGGCCGGCCGGCCCGGCGAGCCGGCCGCGGGCGGCTCCCGTGCCGGGGCGGCCTCGCGTGTGGTGGTGCTGCACGGGAGCGCTGGCCGGCCTGCCGCTGCACGCCGCCGCCGCGCTCACGCCTCACCCCTCGGACGGGGAGTCGGTGATCGGCCGTGTGGTGTCGTCGTACGTGCCGACCCTCGCCGCGCTGGCCTACTCCCGCGGTACGGCCCTAAGCCGCGATCCCCGGGTGCTCGCCGTCGGCATGCGCGACACCCCGGGGTACGACCGGCTGCCCGGCGCGCACCGGGAGGTGGCGGCCGTGCGGCGGTGGGCTCCCGGCGCGACGGAGCTGTACGACGGGGACGCCCGGCGTGCGGTGCTGCTCGACATGCTGAGGGCGCACGACTGGGTGCACTTCGCGGGTCACGCCGAACAGGACCCGGAAGCGGACGACAACGGTCACCTGGTCTGCCACGACCACGCGACGGCCGGCCCCCTGACGACCGGCGACCTCCTGGACACCCAGGCGGCGTCCCGGTCGTTCCTGGCGTACCTCGCGGCCTGCGACACCGCGCGCGGGCGCGCCCACCTCACCGACCAGGCGATGCACCTGGCGGGCGGAATGCAGGCGGTGGGCTTCGCCCATGTCATCGCCTCCTTCTGGCCCCTGCAGAGCTACGCCTCCCTGGCGGCCACCCAGGCGTTCTACACGTCACTGCCGCGAGGGACCGCCGTATCGCACGACGCCGTGGCCCGTGCCGTGGACCACGCGGTGCGTCTCGCCCGTGAGAACAGCCCCGACCGCCCTTCCTGGTGGGCCGCGCTGCACCACATCGGCCCCTAGAGACCGTCTCGCACGCCCGCCCGGAAGTGAGGTCGCCGTTGTCCCGGCCCGCCGGACCCCCGGTCCCGCCGGCAGACGCCCACGGGCGCGCCCCCGGCACGCCACGGCTGACTCGGTCGAGCAGACCTACGCCGACTCGACACCCGGCGACACCGTCCCGTCGTATCTGGAAGCCCGCGCGGTGCTGGTCGAAGAGCGCGGCACGGACGCCGCGTCGGTGGCCCGCACCGACCTCGGGCAGCTCCTCACCCCCGTCGGGTCGGCCGACTTCGGTTTCTGCCCCCTGCCCGGCGGCGGCAGCCTCGCCACGCGCCGGGCCACCGGCCGCATCTGGACGGGCCTGCCCGCGGCCGACTACCTGCAGACGCACTGGGTGACCGCCGCGGCCGAGGAGCCGGTCCGGTTCGGCGCCCTGGAGCACTCCTCGACCCGCTGGCCGTACCGCGACGGTCTGTCCCTCCTCGCCGAGGACGGCGGGCCGTCACCGGGGCTGCTCTGGGACGCCGCCGAGGTGACGGTGTCGGACGACGGACGCACCGCCGTCGTCCTGGAGTTCCGCGGCCGCGGCGCCGCGCGGCTGATCGTGTGGGTCTACGACCTGCCCGGACGGACGCGCCGCCGGGTGGGCGCCCTGCCCGAAGCGGTCCTGAGCAGTGAGCCTTCCCTCTCCTGCGACGGCCGCTGGCTGCTCGCCGGCTCCCGCCGGGTCCTGCTGATGTCCCTGGAGGACGGCCGTGCCGCCCTGCTCCCGGGTCTGCGGGCGGCTACCTGGACGCCCCACCTCGGCCCGGACGTGATCGCGGCGGTCGAGGGGCCCGACGAGGGGCCGGGAGTGCTGGCCCTGCACGATCTGCGCACCGGGGCGCGCGAGGTGGTGTGCGCGCTCGACGTCCGGGTCGACGCCCTGGACGTCTCGGGGGCGGGCGAGATCGTGGCGGTGGCCGCCACGCCGGGAATCCGGGGCTGGATGCCCAACGTGGTGTATCTCGACGCCCGCGGCGGGGCGTGCGAGCCGGTCCTGCCCTGGCGTCTGCCGTCGGGTACGTACCGGCTCACCGAGTCCCCCGGTGGCTGACGCGGGGCACGCACACGGGCACGGTCCAGCCGGCGGCGAGCCTGCAGGCGTCGATGGTGCCCATGCCGGTCGCCGACGACGAGCGGATCGAGACCGAGGGCGAAACGGCGCACGACGCGCGGGAGTTACCCGGCGGCTGAACAACCGCTTCCAGGCGCTGCGCGGGGCTCCGGCGGCCGTGGGGCTGTTGCCGGAACTCGTCGCGCTGGCGCGGTGGCTGCTGCCCCGCAGGCCTGGTTGGCGGGGTCCGGTCCATGACCGCGTCGTCCCGTTCCTCACGCGCTGCGCGGCCGACCCGAGCTGACCGGTGTGCGGGCGGCGTACGAGCGGGCGGCCGGGCAGCTCGGCGCGCTCTGCTGACGCGCGCCGGTGGCGGCAGCGACAGCACGGCCCCGCACGCCGTTGTGCGGGGCCACGGTTCGTGACATCGTGCCGCCACCGCGGCCGGCCGTGACGATCACTGGTCAGGGCTCCCATCGGGGCCGGCCGCGGGGGTACTGGGGGGCTGCCGTCAGCCCAGGCGCTCCACGAGCGCGCGGTACTCGTCCCACAGCTCCTTGGGGGTGTGGTCGCCGAAGGTGTTCAGGTGCTCGGGGATCAGGGCGGCCTCCTCGCGCCACACGTCCTTGTCCACCGTCAGCAGGAACTCCAGGTCGGAGTCGGCCAGTTCGAGGCCGTCGGTGTCCAGGGCGCCCTTGGCCGGCAGGATGCCGATCGGGGTCTCGACGCCCTCGGCCTTGCCGTCCAGGCGCTCCACGATCCACTTCAGGACGCGGGAGTTCTCGCCGAAGCCGGGCCAGACGAAGCGGCCCGCGTCGTCCTTGCGGAACCAGTTGACGTAGTAGATCTTCGGCAGCTTGGACTGGTCCTTGTCCTTGGCCACGTCGATCCAGTGGGCCATGTAGTCGCCCATGTTGTAGCCGCAGAACGGCAGCATCGCGAACGGGTCGCGGCGCAGCTCGCCGACCTTGCCCTCGGCGGCGGCGGTCTTCTCGGAGGCCACGTTGGCGCCGAGGAAGACGCCGTGGTTCCAGTCGAAGGACTCCGTCACCAGCGGTACGGCGGTGGCGCGGCGGCCGCCGAAGAGGATCGCGGAGATCGGCACGCCCTTGGGGTCCTCCCACTCGGGCGCGATGATCGGGCACTGCGAGGCGGGGACGGTGAAGCGGGCGTTGGGGTGGGCCGCCGGGGTCCCGGACTGCGGGGTCCAGTCGTTGCCCTTCCAGTCGGTGAGGTGGGCGGGCGGCTCCTCGGTCATGCCCTCCCACCACACGTCGTTGTCGTCGGTGAGGGCGACGTTGGTGAAGACCGCGTTGCCCCACAGGGTCTTCATGGCGTTGGCGTTGGTGTGCTCGCCGGTGCCGGGCGCGACGCCGAAGAAGCCCGCCTCGGGGTTGATCGCGTACAGGCGGCCGTCCTCGCCGAAGCGCATCCACGCGATGTCGTCGCCGATGGTCTCGACCGTCCAGCCGGAGATCGTGGGCTCCAGCATGGCCAGGTTGGTCTTGCCGCAGGCGGACGGGAAGGCGGCGGCGACGTACGTGGACTCGCCCTGCGGCGGGGTGAGCTTGAGGATCAGCATGTGCTCGGCGAGCCAGCCCTCGTCGCGCGCCATCACGGAGGCGATGCGCAGGGCGTAGCACTTCTTGCCGAGCAGGGCGTTGCCGCCGTAGCCGGAGCCGTAGGACCAGATCTCGCGGGTCTCGGGGAAGTGCGAGATGTACTTGGTCTGGTTGCAGGGCCAGGGGACGTCCTCCTGGCCGGGCTCCAGGGGGGCGCCGAGGGTGTGCACGGCCTTCACGAAGAAGCCCTCGGAGCCGAGCTCGTCGAGGACGGCCTGCCCCATGCGGGTCATGGTGCGCATCGAGACGGCCACGTACGCGGAGTCGGTGATCTCGACGCCGATCGCGGACAGCGGCGAGCCGAGCGGGCCCATGCAGAAGGGCACGACGTACATGGTGCGGCCGCGCATCGAGCCGCGGAACAGGCCGCCCTCGCCGCCGGAGCCCTGGAAGATCTCCCGCATCTCGGCGGGGGCCTTCCAGTGGTTGGTGGGGCCGGCGTCCTCCTCCTTCTCGGAGCAGATGAAGGTCCGGTCCTCGACGCGGGCGACGTCGGTGGGGTCCGAGGCGGCGTAGTAGGAGTTCGGGCGCTTGATCGGATCGAGCTTGCGGAAGGTGCCCTTCCGGACGAGCTCCTCGCACAGCCGCTCGTACTCGGCCTCGGATCCGTCGCACCAGACCACGTTGTCCGGCTGGGTCAGTTCCGCGATCTCGTCGACCCACGAGATCAGTTCCTGATGGGTGGTCGGGCTGACGGTGGTGGGAGCCGCGTTGTCGCGCGCCACGATCGCTCCTAAGAGAGGGTTTTTTGTCCTGTCTGCCCCGTGGGGGCCGCGACCCGGATGCTTCGCAGCCGCTCATCCGGTGCCGACCGCACTCATTTGATCATCCGAGGTGACTGCGCATTTGTCCAGAGGGCCGCACACCTGAGCGCCGTGAGACACGCCACGTCCTGCGGCTATCGCGGCGATTCTTTGCGTCCACCTGGAGTTCCGATGACCTTTTCTTGGCGTGGCCCGCCCGCCGACCGGGTACATCCACTGGCGACAGCCCCCGCTGTCGCCTGACTCTGATCCGTCACTTACGACCCCGTAGGTACGATGCCCCGCATGACTGCGTCCGCCTCCGACGCCCACACGCACACGCCGGTCGCCGACCGCGGTTCCGTGGCGCGCCACCTGCCGCACCCGTCCTTGCCGGACTCCGTCAAGCCGAAGCTGCGGGGCTGGCTGCACCTCGGCATGTTCCCCGCGGCACTGATCTCGGGCCTGGTGCTGACGGCCCTCGCGAACTCACCGCGCGGCCGCATCGCGTGCGGCATCTACGCGCTGACGGCCTGCCTGCTCTTCGGGGTGAGCGCGCTCTACCACCGGGGCACCTGGAGCCCCCGGATGGACGGCGTGCTGCGCCGCCTGGACCACGCCAACATCTTCCTGATCATCGCGGGCACCTACACGCCGCTGACCGTGCTGCTGCTGCCCGACGCGAAGGGGAAGTGGCTGCTGTGGGGCATCTGGGCGGCGGCCGTGGCCGGCATCGCCTTCCGCGTCTTCTGGGTCGGCGCCCCGCGCTGGCTGTACACGCCGTGCTACATCGCGATGGGCTGGGCCGCCGTGTTCTTCCTGCCCGACTTCCTGCGCACGGGCGGCGCCGCCGTCCTCGCCCTGGTGGTCGCCGGCGGGATCCTCTACAGCCTGGGCGGGATCGTCTACGGCATCAAGCGGCCCAACCCGTCGCCGCGCTGGTTCGGCTTCCACGAGGTCTTCCACGCCCTGACCGTGGCGGCGTTCGCCGCCCACTACGTCGCGATCTCCCTCGTGGCGTACCGGCACACGTAGACCCCGCTCCCCCGGGTCCGCCCCGGGCAGCCTCCGGGCCACGGCTTGCCAGCCGTGGCCCTTTTCCGTGCCCGGACACCACCGGCAACCGGTACGGACGGCCGGCAGTCGCGGCGGCCTTCCTGCCGGGACCCGGCGGCCCGGCGGGCCCCGGACCCCGCGGGGGCGGACATGGCGAGTGCCACGGCGAATGTTCGACAATGACCTTCATGACGGCCGCACGAGACACCTCTCCCGCCGACCGCCCCCGGACCGGGCTGCGGGAACGCAAGAAGATCAAGACGCGGGAGGCGATCCGCTCGGCGACGTACGAGCTGATCCGGGAGCAGGGGTACGACGCCACGACGATCGACCAGATCGCCGACCGCGCCGAAGTGTCGCCGTCGACCGTCTTCCGCTACTTCCCGACCAAGGAGGACATCGTCCTCACCGACGCGTACGACCCGCTGCTGCCGGCCGGTCTGCGCGCCCGGCCCGCGGACGAGCCCTGGCCGCAGGCCGTCCGGCACGTGCTGCGGGAGGCCGTGCGCACGGGGGTGGAGGAGGACACGGAGGCCGCGCGGCTGCGCACCCGGCTGATGGTGCAGGTGCCGGCGGTGCGCTCGCGCATGAGGGAGAGCATGTCGGTCACCGGCCGCATGCTCTGCCAGGCCATCGCCGAACGCACCGGCCGCGACCCCGGCGACCTGGAGGTGCGGGTGTTCGCGATGTCCCTGCTCGGCGGTCTGCTGGAGGCATCCCTGTACTGGGCGGAGAACGGCCACCGGGACGACTTCACCACTCTCGTCGACCGCGCCCTGGACGTCCTGGAGCACGGCCTGCCCGAGCAGAAACCCTGAGGTCCGCCACGCCCGCCCATGCCATCCTTGGCCGTGTGAACGCAGCCGAGATCCACGTCGAAGTAGCCTCCGAACTGGCCTTGTTCGTGCCGCAGCACCGCCGCTGGGGCGCCACCCGGCTCGCCACCGACGGCGTCTCGACGCTCGGGCACGTCGTCGAATCCCTCGGAGTGCCGCTGACCGAGGTCGGCTCGCTGGTCGTGGACGGGCGGGAGGTCCCCACCGGGCACATCCCCGCGGACGGCGAGCGGGTGAGCGTCCGGGCCGTCCCCCGCCCGCAGCGGGTCACCGGCGCCCCCTTGCGCTTCCTGCTCGACGTGCACCTCGGAACCCTGGCCCGCCGGCTGCGGCTGCTCGGCGTGGACACCGCCTACGAGTCGACGGACATCGGGGACGCCGCGCTCGCCGCCCGCTCGGCCGCCGAGCAGCGGGTCATGCTCAGCCGCGACCGGGGCCTGCTGCGCCGCCGCGAACTGTTCTCCGGCGCCTTCGTCTACAGCACCCGACCCGAGGAGCAACTGCGCGACGTCCTCGACCGGTTCCGCCCCGAGCTGCGCCCGTGGACCCGCTGCACCGCCTGCAACGGCCTGCTGCGCGAGGCCACCAAGCAGGAGGTCGCCGACCGCCTGGAGGCCGGCACCCAGCGCTCGTACGACGTGTTCGCCCAGTGCCGGGAGTGCGGCCGCGCCTACTGGAAGGGCGCGCACCACGATCAGCTGGAGACCATCGTGGAGCGCGCCCTGGCGGAGTGCGCGCAGCCCGGCTAGCGGCGCCGGACGTCCCCCTTTCCGCAGGCCACGCCGTCCTTGTCGCGGTCCAGGGCGAGCGGGTCGTCGGCGCCGTTGACCTTCAGGCGGCCGTAGTCGTTCTGCTTCAGCCAGGCGCAGCGGGCCGCCGTCGTCTTCTTGACCTGGGGCGGGAAGGCGGTGGGCACGCAGACGTTGGCGGAGCCGTAGTGGCGGTCGCAGCCGGAGACGGTGGGGCTCACCGGCTGGGAGGCGCGCTTCTTGCCGGGACCGGTCCGCTTGCCCTTCAGGTCGTCGGCGAAGGAGTGGATGTGCGGGGCGGCGTCCGTGGCCTTGAGCGCGGACGGGCCCTGCAGGTGCACCCACTTGGCGACCGAGGGCACCCCGTTGGCGTCGACCGCGAACAGCATGTACCAGCCGGGCGGGGCCACGTTCGGGTTGCTCGTCACGTTCAGGTCGACGTTGTTGCCGTCCACGGTCAGCGGCAGGTCCACGAAGCGCTGGTTCGGGTCGGAGGAGTGGGTGACGGCGGCCGGGCGGATCAGCTCCGCCTTGGCGATGGGCCGGTCGACGGTGATCCGCTGGGTGTCGCCGTAGGTCCACTCGGTGTCGATCAGCGAGGTGATCACCGGGCGGGGGCCCTTGAAGAGGTAGGGCGGGGTGTAGACCGACACGTTGTGGTTCCAGCTGCCGTTGCCCGGGTTGTCGCCGGTGGTCATGACCCGGCCGTCGGGCAGCAGGAACGCGGAGGAGTGGTAGCCGCGGGCCTCCGGGTCGGCGGTCACCGGGTCGAAGGTGTTCGTCCGCGGGTCGTAGAGCGAGGTCTCGAAGACGGGGTTGGCGCGGTTGTGCAGGGCGCCGCCCGTCTCCATGACCGTGCCGTCGGGCAGCAGCACCGCGGAGACGTACATCTTGCCCTGGTCGCCGGTCTGCGGGACCTTGCCGTTGCCGAGGTCGACGGTGCCCTGCGGCAGCGGCGGGCCGGCGACGTAGGACGGGTTCGGCTGCTTCAGGTCGATGACGTCCGTGAGCCGGTTCGCGGCCGGGTTGGAGTCGATGTTGCCGCCGCCGATGGTGAGGACCTTCTGGTCCTGCGCCGGGGGCAGCAGCACGCTCGCCGACTGGTCCCGCTCGTCCTTGCGCTGCAGGCCGGGCACCTGGGTGATGGTGTTGGCGTCGTAGTCGTAGATCGCGGCGCCGGTGCCGGGGATGTTGTTGCCGAAGACATGGCTGCCGGAGTAGAAGAGCCGGCCGTCCTGCAACAGGATCATCGACGGGTACAGGCCCCAGAACGACCAGGTCTGCTTGACCTGCCAGGTCGGCAGCCAGCGCTGCTGGGCCTGCGACCAGCGCTCGGCGGTGACCGAGCCGGTGGAGTCCTCCTTCAGCCCGCCGAAGGAGAGCACGTCACCGTTGCCCATGACGGTCGCCGACGGGTACCAGTGCCCGTCGTTCATGTCGTTGGTCCTGGTGTAGGTCTCCGTCGCGGGGTCGAAGACGTACGAGTCCTTGTACCCCTGGTAGCCGATCTTCCCGTCCGCGGACGGGTAGCCCTTGTTGCCGCTCATCACCAGCACCCGCCCGTCCTGGAGCTGGACGTGCCCGGCGCAGAACATGTCCTTCGGGGTGGGGATGATCTTGTAGCTGCCGTTCGCGGGGTCGTAGACGGCCGAGGTGAAGGTGCCCGCCTCGAACTTCTCCGGGTCGTTGCCGGAGCCCGCGATCAGCAGGACCTTGCCGTTGTGCAGGACGACCGAGTGCATGGACCGCACCGGGTTCTGCGCGGGCAGCACCTCCCAGGCGCCGTTGGCGCACTGGTCGGTGGTGCCGGTGCACCGCGGCGGCGGGACCGGGTCGGCGACCTGCTCCATCGTGTAGTCGTCGGTGGTGGCGGAGCCGGTGCCGTAGACGGAGACGCCCCAGCTGATGCGGTCGGTGCCGGGCGGCACCTCGGGGGTGCGCACGGACGCCTCGGTCCAGTTCCCCGCGAGCGGAAGGGTCTTCAGGTCGGTCCAGTACTGCCAGCCCGCCGTGGTGTCGTGCCGGAACAGGGTGATGCTGGCGTCCGGCGTGGTCGTCTTGTACCAGAGCGACAGGTCGTACTGCCTGCCGGCCGCCACCACCGGCGCACAGTCCGCGGACTCGGTGATCAGCGCCTTGCGGTCGCCGTCGACCCGGCGGGTCAGCGTCACCTTCATCGCCTGGGAGCCGGAGCGGGCGTCGGCGGTCGTCTCGAAGGTGAAGTCGTTCTCGCCCCAGCCGGACTTCTGCCAGCAGTACGGCATGTCACCGGTGCCTGCGGTCTCGAAGCCGGGGTTCTTGATGAGGTTGGCGGCGGAGGCGGGCTGGGGCGAGGCGAGCAGCAGCCCCCCGGTCAGCCCCGCCACGGCGAGCAGGGCGGTTCTTCTGCGGCGTTGGTTCACGCGGTCCTCCTTGCGGTGCGGCTCCGCCCGCCCGGTGCGCGGCGCGGCAGGTAGACCAGCGCTTCGGTGCCGACGAAGCGCAGGACGAAGGTGATGGCGAGGGCGAGCGCCGTGGCCGGCAGCACGGCCAGCCCGAACTGCGCCACCAGCAGGGCGATCAGCGGGATGCGCAGCACCAGGTCGGCGTTGGACAGCAGCGCGAACCGGAGGGTGCGGTCGGCCCAGTGGCGGTGCCGCCGCCGGTCGCGGAACAGCAGTTTCTCGATGAGCAGGAAGTTCCAGGCCACGCCGAACTGGTTGGCGACGATCTCGGCGGGCACGTAGTGCAGGCCCGCCTCGGTCATCGCCCACAGCACGGCCAGGTTCGGCACGAAACCCGACAGCCCGATCAGTCCGAACACCACCAGCCGGGCCAGCGGGCCGGCGGTGCGCAGCCCGGCGAGGTGGCGCAGGAAGCGCAGCCCCTCCTGGGCGGTGGACTTCGACTCCCCGGCGAACCGCTCCTGGAAGACGAACGGGACCTCGCTGACCTCGCGGGGGCGGCTGCGCACCGCGAGTTCGAGGAGGATCTTGTAGCCGAGCGGCTGGAGCAGTTCCGCGGTGATGTCGCTGCGGCGGATCGCGAAGAAGCCGCTCATCGGGTCGCTGATGCCGTGCAGCCGACGCGGGAAGAGCGCCTTGGTCAGCCAGGTCGCGCCGCGCGAGACGGCGACGCGGTAGCTGCCGGCGAGCCCGGCGCGGCTGCCGCCCTTGAGGTAGCGGGAGGCGACGACGAGTCCGGCGCCGGCGCGTTCTCCGGTGGCGACCAGTTCGGGGACGAGGGACGGCGGGTGCTGGCAGTCGCCGTCCATGACGACGATCCAGTCCGAGCCGGCCGCCTTCATGCCCTCGACGACCGCGCCGCCGAGCCCGCCCACGGGCTCCTCGCGGTGCAGCACGGTCACCGGGAACGGGCAGTCCGCCGCGGCGGCGCGGATGACGTCCGGGGTGTCGTCGGTGGAGTCGTCGACGAAGACCACCTCGCAGGGCAGCCGGGACGGCACCGACTCGGTGATCTGGTGCAGCAGCTGCCGTATGTTCGCCGACTCGTTGAAGGTCGGTACGACGATGGTGACGGCGCCCGGTTCGGCGACGCCGACGACCTCGGGTGCCGTGACGGTCTCGTCGGGGACGGTGTACTCGTGCGTCATCGCTCGCCTCCCGGGGCGCCCGCGGTCTGGATGCGCCGGATCTCGATCCGGTCCGGGCCGGTGCCGAAGACGGCGACCGGCGCCGAGTGCTCGATGGCGGCCTTGACGTTCGGCAGGTCGACCGCGTCGCGCCGCACCGTCGGCGAGGCGACCACGTAGTCGAGGTCGCGCCAGCCGCGCGGCATGGTCCTGGTGACGGCCGGGTCGAGGTCGGCCTTGTAGAACCAGATGACGCCGAGGCCGGGGTCGTAGCCCTGGTGGACGAGGTCCAGCCAGAGCGCGTCGTCGACCAGGACGCGGGTGTCCTCCGGGTCCGGCACCTCGGTGGCCAGCCATCGCGCGGCGGCCCGGTAGGGGGCGTTGGCGTCGGTGGTCACGGCGGTGCGGGCGCCGTCGTACCAGCGCGGCAGCACGTAGGCGCTCGCGGCGAGGGCGAGGACGGCGGCGAGCGCGTACCGGGCGCGCGACGGCCGGCGGCCGGCGCCGCGCCGCTTGTGCAGCACGGCGTGGGCGACGCTGGCGGTGCCGCCGGCGAGGACCAGGGCGAGGAACGGCAGCGCCTGGATGATGTACATCGCGGGCAGGTAGCCGTTCGGGCGCAGCGCGACCAGGGCGAGGATCGCGACGGTCAGCGCGGGCCCGGCGAGCGCGCGGGCGGTGACCGACCAGCGCCAGGTCAGCAGGAGCAGCAGGGCGCCGGCGAGGCCGCCGAGGGGCAGCACGCGGTCGTAGTAGAGCCAGGACCGGAGCACGCCGTGGGAGCCGGTGCCCTCGGTGAGGATGAAGCCGGAGCCGGGGCGGCTCATCTGGTAGACGATGCCGTCCCACAGCGACACATGGCCCGCGCCCGGCAGCAGCTCGCCCTTGAGCAGCGCGAACAGCGGGTACGACAGGCCGATCAGGGCGCAGGCGGTGATCGCGCCGGTGACGGCGAACTTGCGGGTGTCTCGGTGGCTGTGCCGCCACATGGTGAGCAGCAGGGCGGGCAGGACGACGAGCATCGTCTCCTTGGTGAGCACGGCCGTCGCGGCGGCGATGCCCGCGCCGAAGTGGTGCCAGAGGTGGCGGCTCGGGGAGGCGGCGAGGGTGAACGCGAGCAGCGTCCACATCACGGCGAGGTTGTCGAGGAAGATCTCGCGCTGGAGGACGACCGACAGCGGGGAGAGCCCGAACAGCGCCATGCCGAGCGCCGCGGCCCAGCGGGGCAGGGCGAGGCGGCGGCCGAGGACGTAGACGAGGACCGCGCTGACCGCGGAGATCAGCAGCATCGCGGCGCGCATGGTGCCGACGGTCATCGAGTCCGGGCTGATCAGCGCGGGGATCCAGGTCAGGACGGCGAGCTGGATCCAGCCGAGCGGCGGATGGTCGTACCAGTAGGTGTAGTGGGCGAGGCCGCGGCCCTCCTGGACGGCCCAGGCCTGGGCGAGGTAGGTGCCCTCGTCGTCGCTGAGGGTGGGGTAGTCGGCGATGTTCCAGCCCTGGACGACGAGGATCGCCACCAGGAGGACACCGCACAGGACCAGGTCGGGACGGGAGGAGCGCAGTCGCTGCGGGAACTGTGTTCGACCTGTCGAACGGGTCATGGGCGCAGCGGTCCGCTGTGCGGGGACCTCGATTCCGGTCGCCGCGGGAAGGGTGGAGGTCACGCAGGAACGTCCTCTCGGTTCGCGTGCGCGAGATGAGCGCCGACATGGCTGGTCAGCTCCCAGTCGCTCTGGCCGCGCTGCTCGCGCCAGACGGCGCGGACGGCGGCCCCGGCGAGGAGCACCTGGTAGAAGGGGCCGCCCAGGATGAGCTTCAGGTAGTGGACGAACCGGACGCGCAGCCCGTACTGCTTGCCGAAGTCGTGCAGTCCGACCAGCTCGAAGACGAAGGTCACCAGGGCGGTGACGGCCGGCAGGAAGGTGATGAAGGCGACGCCGACGGGCACGTCGAGGAAGAGCGCGATCCCGACGTTGAGCGGGATGACCACCCCGGAGACGGCCTGCAGATACGGCGTCATGAGGGTGTAGCGGGCCAGGAGGCGCTGTCCGAAGGTGGGCAGCTGTTTCCAGTCGCGCTTGCGGTAGACCTGGAGGAACCCCTGGTTCCAGCGGGTGCGCTGCTTCAGCAGGCTCATCAGCGAGCCGGGTGTCTCCTCGCGGGTGACCATCTCGGAGTCGTAGGCGACGACGACCTTCTTGCCGACGCTGGACAGCCGCACGCCCAGGTCGCAGTCCTCGGCGAGGCAGTTCGGGTCCCAGCCGTCGGCCTCGCGCAGCACGTCGGTGCGGACGAAGACGGTGTTGCCGCCGAGCGGGATGAACCCCTTCTGGGCGTGCAGGTGCAGCCGGGAGCGGAACCAGAAGAAGTACTCCAGGCAGTTGCGCAGGCTGTACCAGCTGGAGTGGAAGTTGATCAGCTGGACGCCGCCCTGGACGACGTCGGCGCCGGTGGCGCGGAAGGCGTGGTCGACGTGGGCCAGCAGCTCCGGATGGACCTGGTCCTCGGCGTCGAAGACCCCGACGACGTCGCCGCGGCAGTGCGGCAGCGCCGTGTTCATGGCCTTCGGCTTGTTCTTCTTCTCGTGGGTGTCGACGACGACCCGCACCCGCGTATCGCGCGCGGCGGCGCGCTCGGCGACCTCGGCGGTCTCCGGGTCGTCGTGGCCGACGATCACGATGATCTCGAAGTCGGCGTGTGTGGACTGAAGCAGGCGCTGGATGGTGTGGTCGAGCACGGCCTGCTCGTGGCGTGCCGGCAGCAGCAGCGAGAAGGACAGCTGCTCGGCCCCGTCGGGCCGGCTGAACCGGGTGGAGGCCAGCACTTCGGGCGTGCGCCACGCGTGCATCTGCCACCACAGGGTGAAGGCCGCCATCCAGAACAGGGCGAGCGAAACGGCAGCGATGAAGACAGACGTCAGCAAACAGATCCCCCCAGATCCCCAAAACCCCCGTGCCGTGACGGTCGGCAGCGGCCGGGCGTCACGGCATGTGCAGAGACTAGGGGGGAACCGTGAAGCGTGGGAGCTGTTCCGATAAAAAGCGTGTTTCCGGCCGGTGAGGCGCCTAGCGGGATCTAACCGAACACCTGCTCAGTTTCCGATCATTTCAGACAGCGCTTTCCGAGCCGAAAGCCCAGCGCTCGGCGCCCGCCTCGGCCCCCGCTCAGTGCCCCGAGAGCGCCGCGCGCAGCCGCTGCGGGTCGGTCGTCGGAGCGTCACAGGTGAAGTTGCGGCAGACGTACGCGGCCGGTTCACCGCCGACCAGCGGCCGGTCCGCGAGCAGCGGGAACTCCTCGCCGCCCGCCGGGCCGTACGCGACGACGGCACCCGGCGCGGTGGCGAGCAGCGCGGTGCGGTGCAGCTCCCGCGCGCCGGTGTCGTCCGCCGCGCGCCCCACGACCGCCACCTCGCGCGGCCCGTCCAGCAGCGCCTCCGCCACCGCGAGCCCCCAGCCGATGAACCGCGGCACGCGCGGTCCCAGCACCTTCACCACGCCGAGCGCCCGCTCGGCGGCGGTGCGGTGCGGCGCGGAGCCGGTGTGGGCGGCGTAGCTCAGCAGCGCGCCCGCGGCGGCGGTCCAGCCGGACGGGGCGGCGTTGTCGGTCGGGTCCTGCGGCCGGCGGATGAGCCGTTCGGCGTCGGCGGCGGTGTCGAACAGCGCGCCGGTCCTCTCGTCGGCGAACCGGGTGAGCACGTGGTCGAGCAGCAGCCCGGCGAAGTCCAGCCACACGCCCTCGCCGGTGACGGAGGCCAGCGCGAGGAACCCCTCGGCGACGTCCGCGTAGTCCTCCAGCACGCCCGCGTTGGCGCCGGCCCGCCCGTCCTTGCTGGTGCGGGAGAGGTGGGCGCGGTCGTCGAGGTGCACCCTCACCAGCAGGTCGGCGGCGGCGAGGGCGGCGTCGACGAGGTCCGGGCGGTCGAAGTAGGCGCCGGTCTCGGCGAGCGCGGCGACGGCGAGGCCGTTCCAGGCGGCGACGATCTTGTCGTCCCGGCCGGGCGCGGGCCGCTCGCCGCGGGCCCGCAGCAGCCGCTGGCGTACGCCGTCGATCCGCGCGGCGTCGAAGACGCCCTCCTGCTGCGGCAGCTGCAGCACCGAGGAGCCGTGTTCGAAGGTTCCCTCCTCGGTGACGCCGAAGTACTGGGCGGCGAGCCGGGCGTCGTCGTCGCCGAGGACGGCGCGCAGCTGGTCCGGCGTCCACACGTAGTACGCGCCCTCGACGTGCCGCCCGGTCCCGTCGTCGCTGTCGGCGTCGAGCGCGGAGGCGAACCCGCCCTCGGCGGTGCGCAGCTCGCGCACCATGAAGTCGGCGGTCTCCAGGGCGACGCGGCGGGCCAGCTCGGAACCGGTGGCCCGCCACAGGTGGGCGTAGACCCGGCAGAGCAGCGCGTTGTCGTACAGCATCTTCTCGAAGTGCGGCACGACCCAGTCCCGGTCGACGGAGTAGCGGGCGAAGCCGCCTCCGAGCTGGTCGTACATCCCGCCCCGCGCCATCCGCTCGCAGGTGTCCCGCGCCATCTGCAGGGCGCCCTCGGAGCCGGTGCGCGCGTGGTGGCGCAGCAGGAACTCGATCACCATGGACGGCGGGAACTTGGGCGCGCCGCCGAACCCGCCGCGCTGCGGGTCGTACTCCCGGGTCAGCCCCAGCAGCGCCTGTGCCAGCTCCTGCTCGCCGGGCACCTGCTTGCCGGCGCCGTAGTCGATCTCCCGCCCGGCGAGATCGCGGACGATCTTCCCCGCGACGTCGGCGACCTCCTCGCGCCGGTCGTCCCACGCCTGCCGCACGCCCTCCAGCACCTGCCGGAAGGAGGGCATCCCGTGGCGCGGCGCGGGCGGGAAGTACGTGCCGAAGTAGAACGGCTCCGCGTCCGGGGTCAGGAACACCGTCATCGGCCACCCGCCGTGCCCGGTGGCCGCCTGCACGGCCTCCATGTAGACGGCGTCCACGTCGGGGCGTTCCTCGCGGTCGACCTTGACGCTGACGAAGTGCTCGTTGAGGTAGGCGGCGGTGGTCTCGTCCTCGAAGGACTCGTGCGCCATGACGTGGCACCAGTGGCAGCTCGCGTAGCCGACGCTCAGCAGCACGGGCACGTCCCGGCGCCGCGCCTCCGCGAACGCCTCCTCGGACCAGGGCCACCAGTCGACGGGGTTGTCCGCGTGCTGGAGCAGGTAGGGGGACGTCTCGTGGGCGAGTCGGTTCGGCATGGTTCCCATCCTGCCCCAGTACCCGTTCCCCGGCGCACGGCACGGGACGCGGCGCCCGGGATCGCGGCGGTCACGCCCTCTCCCCTCGACTCGTCCCGCGCCGCACACGTGGCCGGGCACGCCGTTGCCGCCGGAGGGCGACGCGCCATGCGGGACAGTCATCGGGCCGAGGCCGAGCGGCGGCTGGTGAGGGTCGTGGAGGAGGTGCGGCGGTCCGGGGGCCGCGTCGACGGGAAGGTGCTGCTGACGCGGGCGCGCGGGGCGCTGGACGCGATGGCGCGGGCGGCCGGGGAGAAGTACGAGGCCTACGCCCGGGCGCTGGACGAGGCGGAGGCCGGGCGCTGGACGGGGAGGCCGGGCGGCTGACCTTCGGGCAGCGCTACGCGCGCGAGGGGGCCGGGACGCCGCTGATGGTGGCGGTGGTCGCGGCGGTCGCCGCGGCCGTCGCCGATCTGGCGCTGGGCACCGGCACCGGGACCGCGCTGGGCGCCGGCGTGACCGTCGGGTGCGCGGGGGCGGCGGCGACCGTCGTGAAGGTGGCCGGGGCGCATCTGCCGGTGGCGCACCACCGCGCGGGCGCGGCCGGGCAGCCCGGCGGGCCGGAGCGGCTGCGGTCCAGTGGCTGACGGCACTGGAGGCGCGGCATCCGGCCGTTCCCCGGTCAGCAGCCAGTGCTCGCCGCGGCGACCGGGCCGGCGCAGGGCGGACCGCGGCAGCTGGGCGCGGACAAGAGCGCGGCGGCGGGCGGCGCTGGAGCAGTCGTTCGGGCACCTGCCCGATGCGGGACGTGTACGGCCTGGCCTGTGTGCCCGGCACCACTCCGCGCGGGTCACCCGCGACCAGCGGGCGGCGCGGACCGGCCCGCTGCGCGACTCGGGTTTCGCCCGCCGGCTGCTGGTCGACGCCCGCGCCGGCTTCCAGCGCATCGGCGTCCCCCACGGCGAGGCGGGGACCTGCCTGGAGCCGGCCGTGGTGGACGCGGGCGACGCGCGCACGGCGCAGGCGCTCGCCCCGTGCGACGAGACGGCCGGCCTGTTCGCGTCGTACGGCGACCGGCGGGGCGAGGACCGGGCCCGCTTCCCGCGCTGCACGCTGCTGCCGTACGCCGCTGTGGGCGGGGTGGAGGTGGGGACGGCGGTGGCGCGGGAAGGGCCGGCCCAGCCGGCCCGCGCCGGGCATCCGGCGCGCGACGAGAAGCTCGACGGCTGTGTCGCGGCGTACGGGCTGCTGCTGGAGCGCGGGTCAGCCTGGAGGCGGGCCGGCAGGCGTGGCGCCTGGGCATGGTGCCGAGCCGCCACGCCCGGGAGGTGATGGGCGTGGCGGTGCGGGCGGCCGGTGACGCCCGCTGACCGGGCGGGTCAGCTCTTTGTCGCCTCGGGGGCGGCGGCCGACGGCTCGCCGCCGTCCGCCGGGGCCTCCTCGAAGTCGACCTTGCCCATGTGCTTGTTCATCGACTTCATCAGGGCCCAGACGGCCAGGCCCATCACCGCGAAGACGATGAAGCCGAGGACACCGGGGGTGACCTTGTCCTTGTCGAACTCCTTGGCGATGGTCACGAAGTGCGTCACGGCCAGGCTTGTGCTTGGGGTCATGTCAGGCATTGTCCCGGATGCCCGCGAAGAGGTCGTCCTCGGGGAGGGAGGTATCGACGAGGGACTTCGCCAGCTCGTACTCCTCGGTGGGCCAGACCTCCTTCTGCAGCTCCAGCGGGACACGGAACCAGCCGCCGTCGGGGTCGATCTGGGTGCGGTGGGCGAGCAGGGCCTTGTCGCGGATCTCGAAGAACTCGGCGCAGGGCACGTGGGTGGTGAGGGTGCGGTCCTTGAAGCCGGACTCGTCCCAGCGCTTGAGCCAGTCCCCGTAGGGGGACTCCAGGCCGCGGTCCAGCATGGCCTGGTGCAGGGCCTCGGTGCGGGGGCGGTTGAAGCCCTGGTTGTAGTAGACCTTCAGCGGCTGGTAGGCCGGGCCGTACTCGGCCTCGGGGTACTTCTCGGTGTCGGCCGCGCCCTCGAAGGCCACCATCGTGATCTTGTGGGTCATGATGTGGTCGGGGTGCGGGTAGCCGCCGTTCTCGTCGTAGGTGGTGATCACCTGGGGACGGAAGGAGCGGATCTTCCGCACCAGCTCGCCGGCCGCGTGGTCGACGTCCTCCAGGGCGAAGCAGCCCTCCGGCAGCGGCGGCAGCGGGTCGCCCTCGGGCAGGCCGGAGTCGACGAAGCCGAGCCACTCCTGCTTGACGCCGAGGATCTCCCGGGCCTCGTCCATCTCCTTGCGGCGGACCTCGTGGATGTTCTCCTCGATGTAGGTGTCGCCCTGGAGCTTCGGGTTGAGGATGGAGCCGCGTTCCCCGCCCGTGCAGGTCACCACGAGCACGTCCACCCCCTCGGACACGTACTTCGCCATGGTGGCCGCCCCCTTGCTCGACTCGTCGTCGGGGTGTGCGTGCACGGCCATGAGTCGCAGCTGGTCAGTCAAGGCTCTTCCTCGGTCGTTGTGTCGGCGCCCGGTGGACCGGGAGCGAACGGCGGCTTCTATAGTGACCGAACCGGAGGGTGAATAATTCCGGGGTAAGGCCCGGATGGCCCGTTTCGGAACAGGGTGTCCCGCCCGGCCGAGAGGATGATCATGAGTACGGTGCGTACGCCGCTGCGCGAGGGCCGCTACGGCCGTTCCTCGGACGAGCGCACGGACCGCACGCTCAAGACCGTCGGCGGGGTCCTGGGAGCGCTGCTCGTCGTCCTGGTCGGGTACTTCGCGTACCACTACGTCGGCCAGAACAAGATCAGCGCAGAAGTGATCAGTTTCGATCTCCAGGACGATGCGGTGAAGGTCGAACTGCACATCGAGAAGGACGCCGGCGCGTCCGGCTACTGCACGGTCCGGTCCCAGGCGGAGAACGGCGCCGAGGTCGGCCGGGCCGACTTCCGCTTCGCCGGCGACGCCACCCGCCTCACCGAGGTCGTCACGCTGCGCACCACCGCGCCCGGGACCACGGCCGAGCTGCTGGGCTGCCACGCGGACTGAGCGCACCACCGCGCGCCGCCCGACGCACCACCCGGAATATCGACTGGCTGACCTGCGGTGACGTGGTTTTAGTGACTTATGTCCTCCCCGTTCCGTCCCTGAATTGTTAGGCTCGTGGTTTCGCCCACTCCTGAAGGAACATGCTTCTGGGTAGGGCGATGCTTTGTATTCCCAGTACCGACGAGGAGCACCTGTGACCCAGACCAGCGAGAACGTCACCTGGCTGACCCAGGAGGCGTATGACAAGCTCAAGGAAGAGCTTGAATACCTGTCTGGTCCCGCGCGCACCGAGATCGCGGCCAAGATCGCCGCGGCGCGTGAGGAGGGCGACCTGCGGGAGAACGGCGGGTACCACGCGGCCAAGGAGGAGCAGGGCAAGCAGGAGCTCCGCGTGCGCCAGCTGACCCAGCTCCTCGAGAACGCCAAGGTGGGTGAGCCTCCGGCGACCGAGGGCGTCGTCGCGCCCGGCATGGTCGTCACGATCGCCTTCGACGGCGACGAGGACGACACGCTGACGTTCCTGCTCGCCTCCCGGGAGTACGCGAGCGAGACCATCGAGACGTACTCGCCGCAGTCCCCGCTGGGCACCGGCGTCAACGGCAAGAAGGTCGGCGAGGACGCGGAGTACGAGCTGCCCAACGGCAAGAAGGCCTCGGTGCGGATCCTGAAGGCCGAGCCGTACAGCGGCTGACCCCAGCCGCCGCCACTGCTGCCGCGCGCCCCCGGTGTCCTGTGACGCCGGGGGCGCCGTCGTACGCCCGCGGTCCGGCGCGCCTCACCCGATGACCGTGTAGCCCGCCGTGCGCAGCGCCTCGCCGACCTCGGCGCAGTGCGCGGGGCCCATGGTCTCCAGGTGCAGCTCGACCTCCGCCTCGGTCAGGCCGAGGCGCGGATCGGTCCGCACGTGACTCACGTCCAGGACGTTCGCGTCGACCGCCGACAGCACCGCGAGCAGCGTCGCGAGGGCGCCCGGCCGGTCGGTCAGCCGGAGGCGTACGGCCAGGTAGCGGCCCTGCGCGGCCATGCCGTGCCGCAGGACGCGCTGCATCAGCACCGGGTCGACGTTGCCGCCCGACAGCACCGCCACCACCGGCCCCTCGAACGCGCCGGGGGCGCTCAGCAGCGCCGCGACCGGGCTCGCCCCGGCCGGCTCCACGACCAGCTTGGCCCGCTCCAGGCACAGCAGCAGCGCGGTGGACAGCTCGTCCTCGGTGACCGTGCGCACCTCGTCGACGAGCGCGCCGACGATCCCGAACGGCACGTCGCCGGGGCGGCCGACCCTGATGCCGTCGGCCATCGTCGCCGGGTTCCCGACCGACACCGGGCGGCCCGCCGCCAGCGAGGGCGGATACGCCGCAGCGCCCGCCGCCTGCACACCGACGATCCGCACGTCCGGCCGCAGCGCCTTCACCGCGACCGCGATGCCCGCGGCGAGCCCGCCGCCGCCGATCCCCACGACGATCGTGCGCACCTCCGGGCACTGCTCCAGGATCTCCAGGCCGACGGTGCCCTGGCCCGCGATGACGTCGGGGTGGTCGAAGGGGTGGATGAAGACCGCGCCGGTGTCGTCGGCGTACTGCTGCGCGGCGGCCAGCGTCTCGTCGACGACGTGACCGTGCAGGCGCACCTCGGCGCCGTAGTCCCGCGTGGCGCTGATCTTCGGCAGCGGGGCGCCCTTCGGCATGAACACCGTCGCGCGCACCCCGAGCAGGGACGACGCCAGGGCCACGCCCTGCGCGTGGTTGCCTGCGCTCGCGGCGACCACTCCGGCGGCCCGCTCCTCGGGCAGCAGCCCGGCGATCCGCACGTAGGCGCCGCGCAGCTTGAACGAGCCCGTCCGCTGGAGGTTCTCGCACTTGAGGTGCACGGGCGAGCCGACGAGACCGCTCAGGTGCCGGCTGCCCTCCATCGCGGTCACCCGCGCGACCCCCGTGAGCATCTTCTGCGCCCCGCGCACATCGTCGAGCGTGACGGTGCGAAAGGAGTCAGCGGTGCGGTAGCTCATGACACCAGCATCGCAGTTCACGGGCGGGAAGCGCGGTTGTGACCAACCTCCGAGACCGGTTTGCGCAGCGCCGGTACGACCCGCCTCCGGGCCGCGTACCCTGTCCCCCAACCCAGGACCCCTTCATGAAGTGAGCTCCCGGCCATGCCCACAACACCTGAAATGTCGATGGACATGACGACCGTCGGTGACACCGGTCTTCTCGACGCCCTCCAGCACGAGGTGGCGGTGTTCGCCCGCCGCGCCGAACAGACCCGGCTCGGCGGCGTCGGGCAGGTGCGCAACTCCATGGACCGCGCCGCGTACCTGCTGCTCAACCGGCTCGACAAGGAGGGCCCCATGGGCGTCAAGGCGCTCGCCTCCAGCATGGGCATCGACTCCTCGACGGTCACCCGGCAGGTCGCGCCACTGGTCGACTCCGGTCTGGTCAAGCGGACCTCCCACCCCGAGGACGGGCGGGCCGTGGTGCTCCAGCTGTCCCCGCGCGGGCTGTCCCGGCTGGAGGAAGTGCGCTCGTCGCGGCGCCAGTTGATGGCCGAGCTGACCCAGGACTGGGCCCCGGAGGAGCGCGAGGCGTTCTGCACGCTGCTCACCCGCTTCAACGTGGCCCTGTCCGCCCGGATGGCCGCGGCGGGCGCACCGGTGGCGGAGCCGGCTTCTCCGTCCTGACCCGGACCGCCGTGGTCGAGCCCGAATCGGCGCCGTCCCGACCCGGACGGCCACCGTCACCGCCCTGACCGGCACCGCTGCCGTCCCGCCCCGGACCGCTGCCGTCCCGACGGACCGTTGCCGTCCCGACCGGACCGCTGCCTCCGGTCCGGACCGACTCGGGGTTCGGTTCGCCCCTGCACGGCTCTTGACCGAAACGCTTCGCCTGGCCTCATATGAGACCGGGTCCCCGGATCCGCGTCCTTGGTCGCCCTCAGGGGGGAGGCGTGGTGCGACGACGGCAGGTGGGCCGAGGCGATCGCCGGGGCCCGGAATTCGAGGCGTTCGTCGCGGGCGCGGCGGGGCGGCTGCTGCACACCGCGACGCTGCTCACGGCGGAGACACCGGACGCCAACCCGCGCGCGCGGCGCCTGCTCACCCTGGCCCTCGCGCACACGTACGCGTACTGGGACCGGCTGCGCGGGGAGGACCCGTACGACCGGGCCCGGCAGTATCTGGCCACCCGCTTCGCCCGCGAGGCATGGCATCACCACGGCGGCGCCCTCGCCCGGTTCCGGCCCGCCCCGGACACCGCGCCACTCGCCGTGCTCGCCCCGCAGGAGCGCCTGATCCTGGTGCTCAGGCTGTACGAAGGGGTCGGAGAGGAGCAGACCGCCGCGCTGCTCGGCCTGCCACCCGACCGCGTCCGCGCCGTCTGCGACCGGGCCACGGCGACCGTGCTGCACCCGCCCCGCAGGCCCGCGCCTGCGGTGGCGAAGGCGGTGCCGTCATGAGGCGGCCGCGGTGAACCGGCTCGAACGGGAGGCCGCCGTACGGAGGATCATGGAGCGGGCGGCGCCGCCCGTGCCGCCGGACCTCTGTGCGCAGGCGCTGCGCCGGGGCGCCCGGGTGCTGCGCCGCAGGGTCCTCGCCCGCCGCGCGGGGTGGCTGCTGCTGCTCGCGGCGGCCGTGGCGTTCACCGTGTGGGCGCTGACCGCCCGCCCGTGGGTGGAGCCGCCGTCGCGGACGACCCCACCGCTCACGGGCTGGTGAACGCACCCGGCCGCGCGCCGGTGTGCCGGCCGGCTCAGCCGAGCGCCTGCTGCAGGTCCTCCAGCAGGTCGTCGACGTTCTCGATGCCGACGGACAGGCGCACCAGGTCCCCCGGGACCTCCAGCGGGGAGCCCGCCGCGGAGGCGTGCGTCATCCGCCCGGGGTGCTCGATCAGCGACTCGACACCGCCCAGGGACTCGCCCAGGGTGAAGATCTTCGCGCGGTTGCAGACCTGCACGGCCGCCTCCTCGCCGCCCTCGACCCGGAAGGAGACCATGCCGCCGAACGCCCGCATCTGCTTGGCGGCGACCTCGTGACCGGGGTGGTCCGGCAGGCCCGGGTAGAGCACGCTGGTCACGCGCGGGTGCCGGGTCAGCATGTCGGCGATCTTCGTGGCGTTCTCGCTGTGCCGGTCCATGCGCACCGACAGGGTCTTGGTGCCGCGCAGCACCAGCCAGGAGTCGAAGGGCCCGGCGACCGCGCCCATCGCGTTCTGGTGGTACGCCAGCTCCTCGCCCAGCGTCTCGTCGGCGGTGACCAGCGCGCCGCCGACCACGTCCGAGTGGCCGCCCATGTACTTGGTCAGCGAGTGCACGACGACGTCCGCGCCGAGCGCCAGCGGCTGCTGGAGGTACGGCGTGGCGAAGGTGTTGTCGACGACGAGCTTCGCGCCCGCGTCCCGGGCGACCTGGGCGACGGCGGCGATGTCGGTGATGCCGAGCAGCGGGTTGGAGGGCGTCTCGACCCACACGGCCTTGGTCTTCGGGGTGATCGCGGCCCGTACGGCGGCCGCGTCGCCGGTGTCGGCGACCGACCACTCCACGCCCCAGCGCGCGACGACCTTGGCGAACAGCCGGAAGGTGCCGCCGTACGCGTCGTTCGGGATGACGACGTGGTCGCCGGGGCTGAGCAGCGTGCGCAGCAGGCAGTCCTCGGCCGCCAGCCCGGACGCGAACGCGAGGCCGCGGCGGCCGCCCTCCAGGGCGGCGAGGTTCTCCTCCAGCGCGGTCCTGGTGGGGTTGGCGCTGCGGCTGTACTCGTAGCCGCCGCGCAGGCCGCCGACGCCGTCCTGCTTGTAGGTCGAGACCTGGTAGATCGGCGGGACGACCGCGCCGGTCAGGGGGTCGGCGGTGTTGCCCGCGTGAATCGCGAGCGTCTCGAAGTGCTGACTGATGTGCCTGTCGCTCATGGGGACCGAGCGTAGTGCGCGCACGGGGAAAGCGGCGGACGGGCGGGGCGTCCGCAGGCCGCGCACCGGGTTGGCCAATTGTCACGGGCGTCTGGAACGCTGGGGGCATGGAGATTCTCTGGGTCCTGATGGCACTGCTCATGCTGGGCTTCGTGCTGCTTCCCTTCCTCAGGCGCCGGCGCGGCATGATCGAGCAGGTGGCGCCGGGCCACCCGGACGCGGCGGACCCGGCGAACTACGGCTTCGTGCGCCAGGAGCAGCTGGACGTCCGGATGCCGGGCCCGGACCCGGACCTGCTGGACGTCCTGGACCTGGTCCAGCGCACCCAGGACTACCGCGCGGCGGCCCAGCTGCTGGCGGGCACCGAGGCCCGGGGCGAGCTGCGCTGGCAGCGGGTGCAGGCGTTCGCGGGCGCCGCGTCCCTGGAGCTCCAGCAGCGGCCGGGGAACGCCGGCGAGACGCCCGGCGGGCAGTGGCTGCGGGTGTGGCGGGCCGAGCAGCCCAAGGACGCGGGCGGCGCGGCGGTGCACGCCGAGTTCCTGGTGCAGCAGGCGTGGCGGACCGCGACGCCGGGCACGGACGAGTTCCGGATCATCATGGAGGAGGCGAAGGCGGCGTGCGGCGAGGCGGCGCTGCTCGCCCCCGGCGACCCGGTGCCGTACATCGTGGAGCTGTCGGTGGCCCGCGGCCTGTCGTATCCCCGCGAAGAATTCGAGCAGCTCTGGCTGAAGATCCTCGACCGGGCGCCGCACCACATGGGCGCGCACCTGGCGGCCCTGCACTACTGGTGCGAGAAGTGGCACGGCTCGCGGGAGCTGGCCGCCTCGTTCGCGGAGGCCGCCGCGGCCCGCGCCCCGCAGGGCTCGCTGCTGGCGGCGCTGCCGCTGTTCGCGGTGTTCGAGCACCTGCCCGAGGTGAACCTGGTCAGCGGCTTCTACCAGAGCGAGGTCGTCACCAAGGCGATCCACGGCGCGCTGCACGCGGTCCACTCGGCCCGCGCCGACGACCCCATGCTGGCGCACGTGCGCCACCTGCTGGTCTTCTTCCTGGTGCGCGGCGAGCGCTGGGCGGAGGCCATGAGCCAGCTCGTCCACGTCGACGGCCACGTCGGCGCCCTGCCGTGGACCCTCTCCCCCGACCCGGCGGCGGAGTTCGCCGTCTACCGCGCGCTCGCGGTGGCGGGCTACGAGGCGAACGGCGGCAGCCCGGCGACGCTGCTGCACTGAGGGCAGCCCCGCGCGACTCCGCGACCGGCGGGCCGGAGGGCACTCCGCGCGCGGCTCCGCGACCGGCAGCCGGCGGCCCGGCGGCCCGGCCGGTGCAGCTCCGTGACGGGCGGCCCGGCCGGCGCCCCGCGCGCGACCCCTGGCCGGCACCCCGGCACCCCGGCACCCCGGCACCCCGGCACCCCGGCACCCCGGCACCAGCGGCCTGCCATGGACACGTCTTGCACGTCAACCCGCCGGTAGGCGATACTCCGCTTCCCCCCACAACCACTGATCACGACGGGCGCTGAGCCCACCTCACACCGGCCGGCCGCGATCAGGCGCAGACCCGTGTCGCCGCGCCCCGCGGCACCCGCGTCGCGCACCCGCGGCGCCCCTGTCGCGGCACCCCGCTACCGTCAACCGCACATCCCGTGGGGGGACCCTGCCCGATGGGCGCGACCTTGCGCGCGCTGCGCGCTCTCCTGCTGCTCGCCGGCTTCCACCTGCTCGGCGTCCTGCTGCTGGCGGCCCTCGCCGGCCTCGACTACCTGCTGTATCTGCACGCCCCCTCGGGCGTCGCGGCCAAGCTGTACCTCGTCTCCGTGCTGCTGGCGATCCCGCTGGTCCGCGGCCTGTTCATGCTGCGCACCCCGAAGGCGCAGGAGGCCCCCGGGCTCGCCGTCACGGAGGCCGACGAACCCGCGCTGTGGCGCACCGTGCGCGAGCTGGCCGACCGTATCGGCACCCGCGCGCCGACCCGCATCGTGCTGACCGCCGAGGTCAACGCGGCCGTCACGGAGGACGCCCGGCTGCTCGGTCTGCTGCCCGGCCCGCGCCGCCTCCACCTCGGTGTGCCCCTCCTCCAGGGCCTCACCGAGGCGCAGCTCCGCTCGGTCCTCGCCCACGAGCTGGGCCACTACTCCCACGCCGACACCCGCCTCGCCGCCCTCACCGTGCGCGGCCGCGCCCAGATCCTGCGCACCATCGGCCACTTCGAGGAGCGCGCCGGGAAGAGTGCCGCCCGCGAACGGGCCCGGCAGGAGAAGAAGAACGCCAGGGCCGCCGCCAAGGGGAAGAAGACCGGCGAGGTCGACACCCGGCACGCGGGTCTGACGTACCGCGCGATGGCCCGGCTGTACACCGCGTACGCCAGGCTGTACCTCCGCGTCACGCTGGCCGGCGCCCGCCGCCAGGAGTACGCCGCCGACGCCGCGGCCGCCCGGATCGCCGGCCGGGACGCGACCGCCTCCGCGCTGCGCGAGATCCCGGTCCTGGACGCCGCGTTCGCCTTCTACACGCACCACTACCTCACCCTCGGCGAGGACGCCGCGCTGCTGCCGCCGCGCGGAGAGGTGTTCGGCGGCTTCGGCCGGCTGCTGAGCGCCCGCCGGCTGGAACTCGCCGGCCTGCGCACCGAGCTGCCGGCCGAGCCGGTCTCGCCGTACGACTCCCACCCGCCGATCGCCGACCGCGTCCACCGCGTCGAGGCGCTGCCCGCCGACCACCGCACGGACGAGGGCCGGGGCGCCGCCCTCGGCCTGCTGTCCGACCCCGGCCGGACCCTGGCGGCCCTGGAGGACGCGGTCCTGCCGGACGACGTACGACAGTGGCGGCGTACGGCCGGCTGGCCCGAACTGCTCGACGGCTCGATGACCGCCCAGCTCGCCGCCCTGAACACCCCGCTGCACCGGGCGCTGGCCCTCTACACCAAGGCGCGCCCCACCCTGCCCGCGCTGCTCGCCCTGATCGACGAGGGCCGGCTGTGGCAGCTGGCGCGGCGGCTGCCGCTGTCCGACGAGGCGGCGGCCGCGAAGGGCCGCGCCTTCCGGGAGTTCGTCCGGCCCGCGCTGGCCGAGTCGCTGCACCGCATGGCGCTGGCCGAGTTCAGCGCCCACGCCCGGCTGCGCTGGAAGTTCTCCTGGGAGCGCGGCGCGACCGCGCTGGTGCTGCCCGCGCCGGGCGGACCGGCGTCCGCGACCGGCACCGCCGTGAGCGACCTGCTCGCTCCCGCCGTCGCCGCCGCGGTCGCCGACCACCCGGTCACCGCCCCGCTGCGCGCCCTGCTGCCCTCCGCCCCGACCGACCCCGCGAACCGAGAAACGGACAGTTCCCGATGACCGTAGTGCTGTGGATCCTGGCGATCCTGGCCGTCCCCACGTTGATCTTCTTCGGGTGGCTGGCCTGGGTGTTCCTGAGGGAGTTCTTCTCCCCGAGCCATGACGAGGAGGCCGCCGCCGAGGCGGCCGGCAAGCTCGGCCTGCTGCCCGCCGCCCGGCAGAACACCGAGCACGCGGGCCCGCTGCCCGCGGGCTGGGAGGCGGCGCTGGCGGCCGTGCGCGGCGGCGACTGGCAGGCGGCGGCCGGTCTGCTGCGCGAGGCGGGAGACGACTGGGACCGCCGTTCCCTGGCCGCGTACCTGCTCGGCGACCTCGCGGCCGAGGAGGACGACTGGCTGCTCGCCTGGGAGGCCGCGCGCCCCGAGGACCCGGACGCGGCCGTGGTGCGCGCCCGCAGCACGGTGATCCTGGCCTGGAAGCTGCGCGGCGGAAAGCGGGCCAAGTACACGACGAGCGAGCAGTTCGAGGGCTTCCACCGGACGCTCGCGGGCGCCCGCGAGGACATCGCGCGGGCGGCGGCGCTGAACCCCGCCGACCCCACGCCGTTCATCGCGGAGATCTGGGTGGCGCTCGGGCTCGGCTATCCGCACGCGGAGATGGACAGGCTCTGGGCGGAGATCACCGCCCGCGCCCCCCACCACTACGAGGCGCACTTCTCGGCGCTGCAGTACTGGTGCGCCAAGTGGCGCGGCTCCGAGGAGCTGGCCATGGAGTTCGCCGAGCAGGCCGCGGCGAAGGCACCGCTGGGCAGCCTGCTGACGGTGCTGCCGCTGATCGCCCACTTCGAGCACGACGACTCCGACGACGCGGAGGGCGACCGTACGCCGCAGATGGTGGCCCGGGTCGACGCGGGCCTCGCGGACGCCGCCGCGGCCGACCCGGCCCACCCGCGCCTGCCGGAGCTGCGCCACCTGCTGGCGTACTACCTGTCCCTCCAGGACCGCGACGAGATGGCGGTCGAGCAGTTCCGTCTGGTGGACGGTTACGTCAACGCGCTGCCGTGGCGTTACCGCGGCGACGGGATGGCGGCGTACTACTGCACGATCCGCGACTCGTCGGCGCTGGTGGTGGCCGCCGCGGACTGAGCCCGGCCGGCACCCGGCCGGCACCTGGCCGGCACCTGGCCGGAATGCGGGGCGGCGCCCGGACGTTCACCGAGTGCCGCCCCGACGTCGTCCGGCAAGAAGGAGCCCCACCATGCTGTTCGGCCGCACCCCCGTCCTGCCCACCCCCGAGCAGGCGCTGACGGGCCGCCCGGAGCCGGCCTACACCGTCCCCGAGCGCCACACGGTCCTCGGCACCCCGCTCCTCGGCCCCTACCCCGAGGGCATGGAGACCGCCGACTTCGGCCTCGGCTGCTTCTGGGGCGCCGAACGCAAGTTCTGGCAGCTCCCGGCGGGTGTGTACACGACCCTGGTCGGCTACCAGGGCGGCTACACCGAGCACCCCACCTACGAGGAGGTCTGCTCGGGCCTGACCGGCCACACCGAGGTCGTCCGCGTGGTCTACGACCCCGCCGTCATCTCCTACGACCGCCTGCTGAGGACCTTCTGGGAGTCCCACGACCCGACCCAGGGCTACCGCCAGGGCAACGACGTCGGCACCCAGTACCGCTCGGCGATCTACACCCACACCCCCGCCCAGGCGGCCACCGCCGAGTCCTCCCGCCAGGCCTACCAGAAGGTCCTCTCGGACTCCGGCTACGGCGAGATCACCACGGAGATCCTCCCGGCCGAAGGCCGCCCCTTCTACCCGGCCGAGGACTACCACCAGCAGTACCTTTCGGACAGCAAAAACCCGAACGGGTACTGCGGGCTGGGCGGGACCGGGGTGTCCTGCCCGATCGGAGTTGCAAAGGCAGACGGCTAAAGTCTTTCTCTCCGGAAGTTGAGAACAGCGGGCGATGACTTGTTGACCGACTGCGAACCGGTCACAGGCATTCCCGCTCGCGTGCTGCACACACCGCGGCACTGCAAGCCAAGGATCCAGCCGTCAACACCCTGGTACATCGTCACCGCCTCGACGACCGGCCCGCCATTGGCCGAAGCATGCTTGTCTGCGCGCATGTCACGCCATGAAGAACCGACCCCCGTGACTGATGCGGACAAACGATGGATCATGTCCGTCGGGAGACGGTCAGACCAAGGGGGGTCGTGCTTACACAGATACTTCCCGGCTTTCGGGAGCTGCGCACTCCTTTGGCCGCTGGCGTTCTCTGGTTACTCGCCCTGTGGGTTGCCCTCGGTGATCGGATCCCCAGTCGGGCGCATGCTAGCGGCTTCGCTGCGAGGGTCTACGAGCTGGCCGAGTTGGTCGGGCGGCCAGGGGTTGGAGCCGCACTCATCTTTACGGCATATGTCCTGGGTAGCGTAGTAAGCATTTCGGCGAACCAGCTTCTTCGTGAGCCGGCACGTGCTGCCTGGGGCACCGACGAGGTACTGCCAGATCAGTGGCCCGTTGTTCAAGGGCACCCTGTGCTCACGCAGTTCCGATCAACAGGGGCTGCCGACGGCTACCCAGCCTTCTCGGCCACCAGGCTACTGACCCAGCAGGCTTGGGCGGACCTGCAGGCTCATGTGCGTGCGAATCCCCTCCTGCTGTGGCTCGAATCGCAGCGGTCAGAGCGTCACCGCGATGTCGCCGAGAGAATCCTGCTGCGCAACATCCTGGAAGAACTTGGCCAGTTGGGTACAAGGCTCCTTGCCAAGAACTCGACTCTTTACGCCGATCACGACCGACTGATGGCAGAAGCAGACCTGCGCGTTAACGTCGGCACCGGTGTGGCTGTCCTGACGGTCACGCTCTCTGTCAAAGTCTCTCCCCTGTTTCTTCTGAGTTTCGCCCTATCGACTCTTTTGATCGTTATGGGCTTGGCACGCGCCCGTCAGGCGAACGATGTAATCGTTCAGGCGCTCGTGATCGGAGAGGTGACCTCGACCGCCTTGGCTGAGGCAGACCGTGCTGCTGAAGCTCTCCGAACCACGCCTCCCGCCGATGGACAGCCTGAGCTGACATAGACCTGGCGCCTGGCATTTCACCGAGATCAGCAGACTTTGCACCGCGTGGACACGAGTTAGGCCGTGAGCTGGATGACAGAAGCGCGCAGGTGGACCTTTGGCGGGCGGGCACACGCTGTTTCCCTTGACTTCGACGCCGCTGAGCGCCCCGATGGACAGGGCAGGAGTGGAGTATTGGCTGCCCAGCGCTGTTAACCAAGGTGACCGTGTCTCAGTGGCTGACTGCCTAGCCCCGCCCTCAGCGGGATTGGGGAATCGCATACGAGGTAAGCGGCCTCAGAACGGAAGTTCGGGCCCAGCGGCGCCTCGCTTGATGGCCATTACCTGCTCATGGAAGTCCTGGGTGGCTGCTTCGCGCGGATAGCGGGACCTGAGTTCCTTGTCCAGCGCGTCAGCGACTAAAAGCAGGGACGGGAGGGACTTGCGGTCCGCCTCCAGGGCCATGTTGCCCATGCTGATGGCTTCTTCGATCTCGCCCATGCGGGCCGCTGCGACACCAAGGGTCAGTCGGGCCTCGGCGGCGCGCATGGGTGCGATCTCGGTGCCATCGGGGCCGGTGCTGATGCGGATCACTGACTGAGCGTGGGCTGCGGCGCGCTCGTCGTCGCCGAGGAGACGGTAGGCGTCCATCTCGTAGAAGTCCCACTTGTCGGGGTCGATGATGAAGTGGTGCTCCGGGTGGTCAGGCCGTGGAAGTCGGTCCAGCCTGGCTCGGCCGGCATCCAGGGAGTCACGGACTAGGCGGGCGTCTCCCATGCGGGCGGCTGCGCGCGCCTTGTGCGCGTAGAGCTGCACGCCGACGGAGTGAGTGTGGTCGGCGATGTGTCCTGCTTCGACGGCGTTGAGCATGTCCTGCCAGCGGCTCTGAGTGAGGGCGAACCATGCCTCGATCTCCCATGCCCACGCCTTGATCTCACCGTGGCCGGTCTCTTCGCCGATGCGAAGTGCGGCGGCCTTGCTGAGGTTGGCGGCTTCGCGCTGGCCCCGGTCGTACTGGACGCACGCGTTCAACAGGAACAGCCATCCAGCGTCTACCAGTAGCTCCCGGTGCTGGCGGAGGGTCATCCGGCCTTCGAGCTGCTTGGTGACGTAGTGCAGGCCGTTGCGGGTGCGCTCGTGCAGGTAGTCAGCGTTGGCGTACGAGTAGGCGCGGGCGAGTTGGTCGATGCCTTCCTCGATCGACTCCAGGGCTGTGCTGTTAATGCTGGACATCTCGGTGCGGCGCAGCATTTCTGCCACGTCCCATATGCCGGCCCCGCCCTGGGCGATCAGGGTGCTCGGGTCTTGCGGCTGTGTGGTGCTGGCCGGTCGTTCCAGTTCCCATGGGCGTGGGGCAAGCCCTGCGAGATGACCGGGGATTCGCAGGCCGTCGACCACTTCGAGAATCTTGTGGAACTGGGTGATCCGTGGGCGGCCGCCCTTGCCGTCGACCTCTGGTCGGGCCATCTTGCCGATGTGCTCGCGCTTATAGCCGACGGCCTCGGCGATTTTGGCATAGCTGACGTTTCCGTGGATCTTGGCCAGTCTGAAGACTTCTCCGAAGTCGTGGTTAGCGATCGCCGACCGCACGTCCGCGCGTTCCAGAACGTGAGGCGGGAGAGCTGCCGGTGTCGGTGCAACTGTGGTCATCTCACTTCCCCATCGTGATTGACCTGTCGTCTGATCTTTCGACTCTTTCGATCTTCGCGCCCTGTCCGTCTCGCGAGTGTACCCAGGGGGTCCCCAAGAGGGGGGTCCCCAAGAGGGGGGAGTCACGGCCGGGATGTGTGGTGCACCCTCGGACCACCCTGCCGGGAAGGCCTCGGCAGACGCGATCAGAGACGGTGGTCTGTGTCATGAACCCAAGGAAGTTCCGGCGCCATGACCAAGTGGTGCGTGAGTTAGACGCGTACGCTCACTGGTTCGCGGCCCCGAATCCCGCCAGCGGCGGTCACTTCGTTGGGCTCACGCTCTTCGCCGAACTCCCCAACACGGCACGCATCGCGCGTGATACGGCTTCCGTGTTCCTCCACGGCCTGGTTGTTGACGACATCAAGTACGACGCCATGCTCGCGGTGTCGGAACTGGTCGGGAACGTGGTGCACCATGCGGTGCCGGATCGTGGCCGCCCCGGAGGCTCTCGGCGCATCGACGTGACTTTGAAGATGTATCCGGAGTGGCTGTTCATCGGCGTTACGGATGAAGACTCGACGCCCCCGCTTCTCCCCATGGGCGACGGCCTCTCACCGGAGTTGGTGGGTGACCTGTCGGAAGCCGTGCTGTCCGATAGCGGGCGTGGGCTGATGATCACTCAGCGACTGGCGGCAGCGGTGTGGTGGACGCCGGAACCCGGGGGTGGCAAGACCGTGTGGTGCCGCCTCGACCTCGACGACGGGTCCGGAGACTGCCCGATCGGATAATCTCCCGCCTGGCGCCGGCGCGTTGCGGCGGTGATCGGTAGGAGAGTCCGGCCCGGTCGGCTCCGGTACGGAGCTCTTCGAGGAGCAGCGGGCGGTCGTCGGTGCCGTGCGCGATGCGGGTGAGGTGCAGGATCAGGGTCGCGTCCGGCATCTGGAGTGCCGACACGGAGCTGCGGCGCTTCCACCATCCCTACTACGGCGGTGCGGACGTGATGCTCACGACGTCCGAGGCCGCCGTCATGCGGAAGGCCGCCGGCCCGTGAGGTCGGCGGCCTTTCCGCAGGGCGGCGGCGGACGGTCAGATGGTCGAGGTGTCGATCACGAACCGGTACCGCACGTCGCTCGCCAGCACCCGCTCGTACGCCTCGTTGATCTGGTCCGCGCGGATCAGTTCGATCTCCGCGCCGATGCCGTGCTCCGCGCAGAAGTCCAGCATCTCCTGGGTCTCGGCGATGCCGCCGATCATGGAGCCGGCCAGGGACTTGCCGCCGTTGATGACGGAGAACAGGTTGAGCGAGACCGGCTCCTCCGGGGCGCCCACGTTGGCGAGGGTGCCCTGGGTCTTCAGCAGGGAGAGGTAGGCGCCGAGGTCGAGGGGGGCCGAGACCGTCGAGACGATCAGGTCGAAGGTGCCGGCCAGCTCCTCGAAGGTCTTCGGGTCGCTGGTGGCGTGGTAGTGGTCGGCGCCCAGCTTGAGCCCGTCGTCCTTCTTGCGCAGGGACTGGGACAGGACGGTCACCTCCGCGCCGAGCGCGTGGGCGATCTTGACGCCCATGTGGCCGAGGCCGCCGAGGCCGACGATGGCGACCTTCTTGCCGGGGCCGGCGCCGAACCGCTTCAGCGGGGAGTACAGGGTGATGCCGGCGCACAGCAGGGGCGCGGCCTCGTCCAGCGCGAGCCCGTCGGGGATGCGCACGACGTAGTTCTCGTCGACGACGATCTTCTGCGAGTAACCACCGTAGGTGGGCCGGCCGTCCTTGCCGACGGCGTTGTACGTGCCGATCATGCCGCCGCCGGTGCAGTACTGCTCCAGGCCGGCCTTGCAGTTCTCGCACTCGCGGCAGGAGTCGACCATGCAGCCGACGCCCACCCGGTCGCCGACGGCGAACCTGGTGACGCCGGAGCCGACCGCGGCGACGACACCCGCGATCTCGTGGCCGGGGACCATCGGGAAGATGGCCTCGCCCCAGCCCTCGCGGGCCTGGTGGATGTCGGAGTGACAGATGCCGGCGAACTTGATGTCGATCAGGACGTCGAACTCGCCGACCTCCCGCCGCTCGATGGTGGTGCGCTCCAGCGGAGCCTTGGCGGAGGGGGCGGCGTATGCGGCGACAGTGGTCATGCCGGGGTTCTCTCCTCGTGGGGTGGCTCGTGCCCGGCTGCCTTCTCGCCGGACCGCTGGATCGCCGTCCGGCTCTTCCGGGCACGGCCACCAGCCTCGCGGACCGCGCGGGGAGTACCCAGACCACGCTGTTGCGTACGTTCGCCGTGCGTACCACTGGCAGGGTCAGGATCGTGTGCGTACGACCGTGAATACTGGACGTATGGACGAACAGCTCGAAGCCGCCGTATCCGGACCCGTCGACACGCCCGGCGCCGGTCTGGACCGGCGGGCGGAGCTGAGCGAGTTCCTCCGCACCCGGCGGGCCCGGCTGAAGCCGCAGGACGTGGGGCTGCCCGACTACGGACGGCACCGCAGGGTCCCGGGGCTGCGGCGCGAGGAGCTGGCGCAGCTCGCCGGGGTGTCGGTGGCGTACTACACCAGGCTGGAGCAGGGCAACGGGCGCAATGTCTCGGCGGAGGTCCTGGACTCGATCGCCCGCGCGCTGCGGCTGAACCACGCCGAGCACTCCCATCTGATCCATCTGGCGAAGCCCAAGCAGCACAAGAAGCGGCCGGCGGCGCGCCCCCAGCAGGTGCGCGCGGCGCTGGGGCAGCTGCTGGACTCGATGGAGGGCGTCCCGGCGTACGTGGTGGGCCGGCGCTCGGACGTGCTGGCGTGGAACCGGATGGCGGCGGCGGTCTTCGGTGACTGGGGCGAGCTGCCGGAGCGGGAGCGCAACTGGGCGCGGCTGGTGTTCCTCCGGCCCGAGTACCGCGATCTGTTCGCGGACTGGGAGCAGAAGGCCTCGGACGTGGTCGGCCATCTGCGGCTGGACGCCGGCTGCCACCCCGACGATCCGCGGCTGTCGGCGCTGGTCGGGGAGCTGTCCGTGAAGAGCGAGGACTTCCGGCGGCTGTGGGCCCGGCACGACGTCAAGGAGAAGACGTACGGCGTGAAGCTGCTGCGGCATCCGCTGGTCGGCGAGCTGACGCTGTCGTTCGAGACGTTCCGCCTGGGTGACGACTCGGAGCAGTCCCTGATCACGTATCACGCCGAGCCGGGCTCCGCGTCGGCGGACGCCCTGCGCCTGCTGGCGAGCTGGGGCGCCGACGCGACGGCCTCCGGCGCGACGCGGCGGGTCTGACCCCGGCCCGGCGCGACCGGTCGGTCCACCCCGGCGCGGCGCGGCCGTCCCGCCTCCGGTGTGTGCACATGACGAAGACCCCGGCGCCGCCGGTCTGGCGACGGCGCCGGGGCCTTCAGTGCGGCCTTCAGCGGTTCACTGCCGTGCGATCACTTGCCGTAGTAGGCGTTGTAGATCGAGATCGTGGACTTGTTGCCCTTCTTGTCCGTGATCTTGGCGTGGAAGGAGACGGCCTTCCCCTTCGCCGGGTTCTTCACGGTGATCTTGCCGTTCTTCACCGTGAGCTTCTTCCAGGTCTTGCCGTAGTCGTACGAGGCGTAGACGTGGAGCGACTTGAGGTTGGAGCCCTTGGCGGAGCCCTCCACGGTGACCGGGAAGGTGACCTTCTGGCCGGCGGTGACCTTGCCGTCCGCGCCCACGCTCGCGTTGAAGCGGGCGGTGGAGGCCGGGAGCTTGGCCAGGTCGGCGGGCTTCTTGGACCGGAAGGTCCAGCTCGCGTCGATGCGGGTGGAGGCGGCGGCGATCTTGGTGGTCCGCTTGACCGAGGTGGTCAGCTTGTACGCGGCGTCGCCGGACGGGACCTTGAAGGACTTCTCACCGAACAGCGGGTCGTCGTGCGTGCCGACCTTGGTGCCGTTGCGGTACAGGGTCGTGTTCACCGAGGTGAACAGGGACGAGCCCGGGTTCTTCTTGGAGTCGGCGAACAGCGGCAGGTAGCCGTAGATCTCGTTGCCGTCCCGGTAGAGCCCGAACTCGCTGTTCAGAGTCGGGCCGAACACGGCCTTGTTGACCGTCTTCGCGTAGTCCTTGCCGGCCTTGAAGGAGACGTTCTGGCCGAGCGTGTAGTACGCCTCCGAGATCGGCCAGCCGTCGGCGTCGACCCCGCCCTGCTGCTCGAACTCCAGGTCCCACTTCACGCCGCCCTGCGCGGACAGGTGGAGCGTGCGGGTGCCCGGGAGCTTCTGCGGGACGGCGATGGAGGAGGCGACGGAGCTGCCCGGCAGCCAGCCGACAGCGGAGACCGCGCCCTTCTTGCCGGGGGTCGCCGAACCCATGGCGACCTTGACGTGCGCCAGGTCCGCGGCCTTGTAGTGCTTGGTGTAGCCGGTGGCGAGCTGCTTGACCTTGCCGCCGGTCACGGTGTCGTACTGCTCGCTCGCGCCCTTGGTCCAGTGTCCGGCCCACTGCTGGCTCAGCGAGCCGTCGGTGATCTGCGGGCCCAGGTGGGCGCTGCGGAAGTTGGCGTACGAGTCCATCCACCAACCGAAGGTGTACGAACCCGCACTGGTGTCGATCGTGTAGTCGGGGGAGGCGAACTCCGACTTCGCGCCGGCGGCCGGCACGGTGATGTCCACCGGCTTGGCCTTGCGCGCGTCGACCGTCACCGTGGTGCTCTTGGTGATGTTCAGCTTCGGCTGGGCCAGCCAGTCGGCGCCCTTGGTGAAGTCCTCCGGGTCCTGGAAGAGACCGGAGTCGAGCACGTAGCTGCCCTTGGGGACGCGGATCTTGACGGTGCCGGAGGCGTCGTAGAGGTTGAACCACTTGTCCCTGCCCAGGCCGGTGAGGCCGGAGAGGCTGGTGCCGTAGTTCTTCGCCGCGTTGCCGTCACGGTCGATGTGCTGGACGGTGAGGTCGTACGACTCCACCTCGCGCTGCACCGCGGCCGCCGTGCGCACGGTCTGGCCGCCGCCCGTCGCCGTCACGTACGCCGAGTAGGCGCCGTCGACGGTGCCGCCCAGCTTGGTGTTGACGGTGAAGTCGACCGAGGCCTTGCCGCCCGCCGGGACGGTGACCTTGGTCGCACCCAGGGTGAAGAAGCCCGCCGGAGCGGCCTGGCCCTTGGGGTTGGTGGCCTTGGACGACAGGGTCAGGGTGACGTCCGTCGTGCCGAGGTTGCGGTAGGTCAGCTGCTTGGTGACCGGCTTGTCGTCGGTGTGCGGCCACTGCTGCACGCCGAAGCTCACCGACACCGGCTCGGCGACGACGGTCTGCTTGATCGCCTTGTCGACCTGGATCCGGCCCGAGCCCTGCTCGAACGGGGTGTACGCGCCGCCCTTGGTGGAGGCGGTCAGCGCGGCCTTGATCTGGGCGCCGGTCCAGTCCGGGTGCTGCTGCTTGAGGATGGCGGCGGCGCCCGCGACGTGCGGGGTGGCCATCGACGTACCGGAGATGGTCAGGTAGCCGGCCGGCTTCTCGCCGACCTCCTGCGCGATGACGCTGCCCTTGGCCGAGGCGGCGGTGATGTCCACGCCGGGCGCGGTGACGTCGGGCTTGATCGCGCCGTCGCCGAGCCGCGGGCCGGTGCTGGAGAAGTCCGCCAGCTCGTCCTTGTCGTCGACGGCGCCGACGGTCAGCGCGGCGTCCGCGGTGCCGGGCGAACCGACCGACTCGGGACCGGAGTTGCCCGCCGCGATCGCGAACAGCACGCCCTTCTCGGCGGACAGCTTGTCGACCGCCGCCTCCAGCGGGTCGACCTCCGGGGAGTCCGGGCCGCCGAGGCTCATGTTGATGACGTCGGCGCCCTGCTCGGTCGCCCACTCCATGCCGGCGAGGATGCCGGAGTCGTCACCGGAGCCGTTGTCGTCGAGGACCTTGCCGTTGAGGATGTCGGCGCCGGGCGCGACACCCTTGTACTTGCCGCCGGACTTCGCGCCGGTGCCGGCCGCGATGGACGCGACGTGCGTGCCGTGGCCGAACTTGTCCCCGGCGTCGGGCGCCTTGGTGAAGTTCTTCGACGCGACGACCTGGTCCTTCAGGTCCGGGTGGCCGGCGTCGACACCGGTGTCCAGGACGGCGATCGTGACGCCCTTGCCGTCGTAGCCGGCCGCCCAGGCCTTCGGGGCGCCGATCTGCGCGACGGACTTGTCGAGGGTGACCTTGCGGACCCCGTCGAGCCAGACGTGCGCGATGCCGGCGGCGGTGCGGTCGCCGTTGGTGACCGCGTCCCACAGCTCGTGCGTGTCCGCGTACGGGGTCTGCACGGCGTCCGCGTTCAGGGACTTCAGGGTGCGGCGCAGCGTGCCCGCGTCCCGGACGTCGGCCTTCGTGGCGCCGGCGGCGCCCTGGTAGCCGACGATGACCTTCAGGCCCTTCTGCTGGGCCTTGCGGGTGGCGGACTTGTTCAGCTCGGTGATGTCGAACAGCCGCTGGTCGAGCTTGCCGGTGGCGACCAGGCGGGCCGCGTCGGCGGGTATGACGAGCGTGTGGCCTTCGGCCTTGCGTATCTGTACGGGTATGTCTTCGCGTCCCTTCGCCGGCTCGATGCCGACGACACGCCCCTTGGCGTCCACGGTGACCCGGTCACCGGTGATCAGGGTGATGTGGTGCTGGGACGTCAGCTTGGCGCTGCCATGAGCGGGTTGGGCGGGCTTCGCCGATGCCGGGGTGGTCAGTCCCGCGGCGAGGGCCACGGCGGCGGCGGTCGCGACCGCGGCGGCGCCCGCTCTCTTCACTTGTCTGCGCAAAACTCCCCCTGGAGTTGAGGTACCGGGCGAATTCCCCGTTCACCCGGCCGGGGGTGGTCCCGCACACACGCTCGTGCATCCCCCCGGACCTTGGAGTATGCCGGGGGGCGATCAGCCCGCTCAAGAGGGGCTTGTGTCACGAGTTCGCTATAGAAACGCGCCGGATCGGGCTCGTCGGGCACGGTTCCTCAGGAGTTGTTCTCCTTGACCGTGATCGTTCCCTTCCGGATCGTCGCCAGCCGCGGCGCCTTCCCCGCGAGCACGGAGTCGTGGGTGACCATGACGAACGTCAGCCCCAGCTCCTTCCACATGCGTTCGAGTACGTCCATGATCTCGTCGCGGGTCGACTCGTCAAGGTTGCCGGTGGGCTCGTCGGCGAGCAGGACCTTCGGCTGCTTCACCAGCGCCCGGGCGATGGCCACCCGCTGCTGCTGACCGCCGGACATCTCGCCGGGCAGATGCGCGAGCCGCTCCCCGAGGCCCACCGACGCGAGCGCCTCGGCGGCCCGCTCCCGCCGCTCCCGCGGCTTCAGCCCGAGCGGTACGAGGGCGGTCTCGACGTTCTCCTGCGCGGTGAGCGTGGGGATGAGGTTGAAGCTCTGGAAGACGAAGCCGATGTTCTCGCTGCGCACCCGGGTGAGCCGGGCCTCGGGGAGCCGGGCCAGGTCGGTGCCGTCGAGGACGACCTGCCCGGAGCTGGGCCGGTCGAGGCCGCCCAGCATCTGCAGCAGCGTCGACTTGCCGCCGCCGGTGGGCCCTTGGATGACCAGCCGGTCACCGTCGGGAATGGTCAGGTCGACACCGGCCAGCGCGTCGACGGTCTCCCTGCCGCGCCGGTAGCGCTTGGTGACGGCTTTGAGTTCGTACATGGGGGTGCTCCTGACGGGTCGAAGGGGGTGGGGGTGGGGGCGTGGCGTCGTGGGTCACTCGACGCGCCGCAGGGCGTCCGCCGGGCGCAGCCGGGATGCCCGCCAGGCGCCGAACGCGCCGGCGACCAGTCCGCCGGCCACCGCGAGGCCCACCGCGAGGGCGATGGTGCTCGTACTGACCGGCGCGGTGAGCGCGACGTCGAGGGTGCGGGACACCGGCTGCCGGCCGGGTCCGACGAGCATCCGGCCGCCGCCGGTGCCGGCCGTCGCACCGCCCAGCTGCGCCTGGAGGGTCGGGCTCACCGCGGTCACCGCGTACGCCCCCGCCAGGCCCAGCGCGATGCCGAGCGCTCCCCCGGCCAGCCCGTGCACCATCGCCTCACCGGCCACCTGCCGGGTCACCCGGCCGGACCGCCAGCCCAGCGCCTTCAGCGTGCCGAACTCCCGCACCCGCCGGGACACCGCCGACGAGGTGAGCAGCCCGGCCACCAGGAACGCGGCCACGAGCACCGCGAGGGAGAGCCAGGTGCCGACCTTGGCGGCCAGCTCGGAGGCCGTGGAGAGGGAGCCGGAGACCGTCTCGGCGAGGTCGGCGGAGGTGGTGACCGTCGTCCCCTCGATGTTCTTCTGGATCCGCGACTTCACCGCGCCGATCCGCTGCGAGTCGGTCGCCTTGACGTAGATCGTGGTGACCTCGTCCGTGGCGCCGGCGAGCTCCTGGGCCTGCTCGAGCGGGAGGTAGAGGTCGGCCGCGGCGTCCCCGCTGTCCGGGGTGGCGATGCCGATGACCTCGAACGTCACGCCCTTGACGGTGACGGTCTCGCCGACGGCGAGCTTCTTCTCCTTGGCGTAGGAGGCGTCCGCGACGGCCACCTTCGCGTCGGACTCGGAGGTCCGGAACGTACGCCCGCTGGTGATCTTCGAGGTGGTCAGCGGGCCGAGGGCCGGCTCGGTGACGTCGGTGCCGTGGACGGAGTGGCTGTCGACGTCGAAGTCGGCGCCGCCGCCCTGCACCCGCCCCTCGGGCTGGGCGGTTCGGGCGCCCGCTCCGCTCCCCTGTCCGCCGCCGTCCTGTCCGCCGCCGGGCTGCTGCTGGATCTTTCCGCGGGTGAACTCGCCGCTCACCTTGACGACCTGGAGGCTGAGCCCGCCCACCGCGTCCGCGACACCGTCCTGTGCGGCGACCTCCCGGACGGTGGAGCTGGGCAGCGTCTCGAAGCCCTGGACCATCACCCGGTCGCTGCTCTGCTCCTCGCCGGAGCCCTCCTCCCCGGCGTCGAACCGGAACCGGGGCCGCTGGGCCTGCCCCTCCTCGGCGGGGTCGGCGGCCTTGGTGACCGTCATGTCCGTGCCCAGCCCGTACAGCGACCGCAGGACCTTCTCCTGCGCCCTGCCCATGCCGGAGGAGACGGAGTCGACCACGATGACGAGCGCGATGCCCAGCGCGAGACCGGAGGCGACGACGAGGGCCGCCTTTCTGCGGCGGCGCAGCTCGCGCCTCAAGTAGGTGAAGAACATGCGCCGCAAGCTAGGGAGGGCGCGTGATGAGGGGATAAGGCAGCGATAAGAGCAGGATGAGAAGAGCGGGCTGAACGAGAGCGGGATGAGCAGCCCCGGAGATGCGCGGATGCCGCCTCCCCCGGAGGGGAAGCGGCATCCGTCGCGTCAGGGTGAGGGGTGAGCCCGCGTCAGATCGCGGAACCCGCCTTCCACTGCGCCCAGTCCATGTTCCAGCCGTTCAGGCCGTTGTCCGGGGCGATGGTCTTGTCGCCGGTGTTCTTCACCACGACGACGTCACCGACGATCGAGTTGTTGAAGAACCAGGCACCCGGCGTGTTCGGGTCGTCGGCGCCCTTGGTGTCGGACAGGCCCACGCAGCCGTGGCTGGTGTTCACGCTGCCGAAGATGGACTTCGCGCCCCAGTAGTTGCCGTGGATGAAGGTGCCGGACGTCGACAGACGCATGGCGTGCGGCACGTCCTTGATGTCGTACTCGCCCTTGCCGTCGTCGTCGGTGAAGCCGACCGTCGCGCCGTTCATCCGGGTCTCCTTGAACTTCTCGGAGATCACCATCTGGCCCTCGTACGTCTTGTTCTCGGGCGAGCCGGCGGAGATCGGAATGGTCCGGATGACCTTCCCGTCCTGCATGACCTTCATCTGCTTGGTCTCCGCGTCGACGACGGAGACCTGGTTGCGGCCGATGGTGAAGGAGACCGTCTTCTGCTGGACGCCGTAGACACCCTCGGCACCCTCGACGCCGTCGAGCGCCAGCTTCAGGGTGACCTTGGAGCCTTCCTTCCAGTACTCCTCCGGGCGGCAGTCCATGCGGTTGGCGTTGAACCAGTGGCAGGCGACCTCCTGGCCACTGGTCGTCGAGACGGTGATGCCCTTCTGGACCTCCGCCTTGTTGGTGATCGCCTTGTCGAAGTTGATCGACACCGGCATGCCCACGCCGACGGTGGAGCCGTCCTCGGGCGTGAAGGAGCCTATGAAGCTGTTGGCCGGGGAGACCGTGGTGAAGGAGGCGTTCTCGTGCGCCTCCCGGCCGTCGGCGTCCTTAGCGGTCACCGCGATCTTGTAGGTGGTGGCGCGCTCCAGCTGGGTGCTGGGCTTCCAGCTGGTCTTGTCCGCGGATATCTCACCGGCGACGGCCGTGCCGTCCGCGGTGGTCATCTTCACCTCGGTGAGCGTGCCCTTGCCGACCGTCACCGTGGCGGAGTTGTTGATGGAGGCGTTGTTGGAGCCGTCCTTGGGTGTGATCTTGATCTGGGCCTCGGAGGTCTTCTGCGCCGCCGCCTCGTCGACCTTCGCCTGCGAGGTGTCGTTGCCCTCGTTGCCGGAGGCATCCTCGCCGGTACAGGCCGAGAGCACCAGCACACCGCCGAGCAGTGCGGACGCGACCGTCAGGCCCTTGCGCCGCTTACTGTTCGTCATCACACGCTTCTCCATCGTTGCCGATTCCCCAGAACCCCGAGAGTCCCCGTTACAAGGCTTCAACGCTACGACCGGTTCGTCCCGTTCCACATTCCCTGGATGTGTGGGGCACACCACGTCCGCCGCCGGGCCGGCCGGGTGCGGGTGTCGGTCAGTGCGCCCCTTGAGACGAACGAACCCCGGGCGGCGGTTGCCCCCGGGGTCACTATTTTTCCCGTGCCTTCCCCGGGCGCCCGACCGCCCTACACCTCGTCCGGGTTCTCTTCCTCGTCGTCGGCATCGTCGTCGGCGTCCCATTCCGGCGCGTCCGGGTCGTAGTCCACTCGCTCGCTGCTCCAGGAGGCCTGCTGGAGTTCGATCCCCGGCACCTCACCGACCAGGTCGAACGGGTCCACGAGATACGCCAGGGCCTCCGCGGTGTCCTCCGTGACGGCACTCTCGGCGTGTACCCGCTCCTCGGCGGGCATATCCGGTTCGGCGGCGATCCGGCGCAGCGCGGCCTTGGTGACCGCGTCGGCGTCGTCGACCTCGACGACGAGTTCCACGCGAAGCCGTACAAAACGTGATGTCTCTGCAGTGCTCATGCCCGGAGCGTACGGCCCGGGGCGCCCGTGACTTTCCCGTGACCCGCGCCTTTCACTAACATCGCCCCACACGGCCAATTCGCCAGCGCCACAAGGGGATCGATATTCCGTGTCATCCGCTCGCCGTCCGTTGCTGACCGCCACCGCCGCGGGGACCCTGCTGGGTGCCCTGTGGTTCGTCCCTTCCGCCAACGCGACCTCGGACGAAGCGGTCAGACAGCAGGATTCGGCCACCCGGGCCGGCCAGGCCATCCAGGCAGGCGAGGCCGGCCAGACCGGTCACGCCGGTCAGGCCACCGAGGACCGTCGGATCGACCAGGCCGGCCAGGCCGTGCGCGTGTCGCAGGAGGAGCAGGGCGCGCAGGACGCGCGGACGGCGCCCACCACCCAGGTGGAGGCGGCGTCGCTGACGACCACGTCCGAGGGGGAGACCCGGCTCGCCGACACCGGCAGCTTCGACAGCACGCCGTATGTCGTCGGCGGCACGCTCTCCCTGACGGTGGGTGCCGGGTTCGTGGTGTATTCGGTGCGCAGGGAGCGTCTTGGGCTGTAAGTCCGGGAAGATAATCCGGCTTGACGTTTTCTTGACGTGGCGTTCATAGTCCGCTCATGAAGAGATCATCGGGCGCGCGACTGGGCGCCACAGCTGTTGTGGGCGCTCTGTCGCTCGCCCTCGTCACGGGCTGCGGCTCCGGGTCGGACGACAAGAAGGACACCGGTTCGGGCTCGCAGGCCGAGGCCGCGAAGGCGCTCACCGCGGCGGAGCTGAAGGACCGCATCGTCGCCAAGGGCGATGTCGAGGGGTTCGCGTTCAGCGGCGTGCAGCAGGCCGACTTCCCGGCCGACAAGAAGGCCGTCACGGGCGACGAGCAGTGCAAGCCGCTCGCGTACGTGATGAGCGGTCTGGCCCCGGGCGACGCCGCGGCCGAGACCAACACCATGGCGACGGAGGAGAAGTCGCCCACCGACACCGCCTCGAAGTCCCTGGACGAGCTGACCGAGGGTGAGTTCGAGGACGCGCTCGGCGACTCGATGAACCTGAACGTCACGGTCGTCGGCCTGTCGTCCTACGACGGTGACGGCGCCGAGAAGACGTTCAAGACCGTTTCCGACGCCGTCGCGGCCTGCGCCGGCGGCTTCACCGTCGGCTCCGGCGGCGAGGACCAGAAGTTCACCAAGGTCGCCGAGACCAAGGCCTCGGGCACGGGTGACGAGTCGATCGCGTTCGCCGCGACCGGCGACATGGACGGCCAGCCGGGCGTCGTGCACGGCGAGGTCGTGCGGCACGGCAACAACGTCGCCGCCTACTACACGATGAACATCGGCGCGATGATGACCGGCAAGGAGTACGACGTGCCGGCCCCGCTCGTCGAGGCCCAGGCCGGCAAGCTCAAGTAGCCCTCGTCGTGGTGTGAGGGGCCCCGTCCGCAGTGCCGGACGGGGCCCTTCGCGTCAGCGGAGGGGTCCGGTGACCGTCTCCACCGCCGCGACCAGCCGGCCCTCGCGCACGAACGCGTCGGCCGCCGCGAGGTCGGGGGCGAGGAAGCGGTCGGGGCCGGGGCCCTCGACGCCCGCGGCGCGGACCGCGTCCAGGACGGCGCGGGTCGCCGGGGCCGGGGTCAGGCCCTCGCGCAGCTCGACGGCGCGGGTGGCGGCGTACAGCTCGATGGCGAGGACGCGGGTCAGGTTGTCCACGGCCGTGCGCAGCTTGCGCGCCGCCGACCAGCCCATGGAGACGTGGTCCTCCTGCATCGCGGAGGACGGGATGGAGTCCGCCGACGCCGGGACGGCCAGCCGCTTCAGCTCGCTGACCAGCGCCGCCTGGGTGTACTGGGCGATCATCAGGCCGCTGTCCACGCCCGCGTCGTCGGCGAGGAACGGCGGCAGGCCGTGGCTGCGGTTCTTGTCCAGCAGCCGGTCGGTGCGGCGCTCGGCGATGGAGGCGAGGTCGGCGGCGGCGATGGCGAGGAAGTCCAGCACGTACGCCACCGGGGCGCCGTGGAAGTTGCCGTTGGACTCGACCCGCCCGTCGGGGAGGACGACGGGGTTGTCGACGGCGGCGGCCAGCTCGCGCTCGGCGACCAGGCGGGCGTGCGCGAGGGTGTCGCGGCCGGCGCCGGCGACCTGCGGGGCGCAGCGCACCGAGTAGGCGTCCTGGACGCGGGGCGCGTCGTCCTGGTGGTGGCCGGTGAGGCCGGAGCCCTCGAGGACGGCGAGCATGTTGGCGGCGGCGTCGCCCTGCCCGGGGTGGGGGCGGATGGCGTGCAGCTCGGGCGCGAGCACCTTGTCGGTGCCGAGCAGCGCTTCGAGGCTGAGGGCGGCGGTGACGTCGGCGGACTTGTAGAGCGTCTCGAGATCGGCCAGGGCCATGATCAGCATGCCGAGCATGCCGTCGGTGCCGTTGAGGAGGGCGAGGCCTTCCTTCTCGCGCAGCTCGACGGGGGCGATGCTGTGCTCGGCGAGCAGCTCCCCGGCGGGCCGTACGGCACCGTCGGGGCCCTCGGCGTCGCCCTCGCCCATGAGCGTGAGGGCGCAGTGGGAGAGCGGGGCGAGGTCGCCGGAGCAGCCCAGGGAGCCGTACTCGTGCACGACCGGGGTGATACCGGCGTTCAGGACGTCCGCCATGGTCTGCGCGACCTCGGGCCGCACGCCAGTGTGTCCGGAGCAGACGGTCTTCAGCCGCAGGAACATCAGGGCCCGCACCACCTCCCGCTCGACGCGCGGGCCCATGCCGGCGGCGTGCGAGCGGACGATGTTGCGCTGGAGCTGAGTGCGCAGCTCCTGGCCGATGTGCCGGGTCGCGAGGGCGCCGAAGCCGGTGGAGACGCCGTAGACGGGGTCCGGCTTGGCCGCCAGCGCGTCCACGATCTCGCGGGCCGCGGTGAGTGCGGCCACCGCCTCCCCGGAAAGCTCGACGCGGGCGCCGCCGCGGGCCACGGCGAGGACGTCGGACGCGGTGACGCCGGACGTCCCCACCACCACAGTGTGCATATCCATATTCAGGAGCGTACGCAGTGAATTCGAGAATGTCACCAGTGGAGTCGGCGTTCACCCCTTACTCACACGTCCCGCCCCCTGAACCGCCGCCGCTCGCGACCCGACTCGTGCGACGGCTCGTCGGCCAGGCGCACGACGGGGTCGTCGGGGCCCTCGCGCCCGGCGACCACCGGGCGGTGGGAGCGGTCCGCCTTGGCGCGGTACTGGGCCGCGTCGGCCAGCCGGAACAGGCGGCGGGCGGAGCGCACGGTGCCGATCGGCTCCTCGGTGGAGGCCACCCCGCAGGCGACGCCCTCGCCCAGCTCCAGCTCGGACGCCCTGCGGCACAGCTCGTCGGCCACCTTCACCACGTCCCCGGCGGGCGGGCCGACCGCCAGCAGGCAGAACTCGTCCCCGCCGAGCCGGGCGACGAGGGTGTTGGGAAGCATCGCCCCGCACAGTGACAGCACCGAGCCGAACCGCTCCAGCAGCCGGTCCCCGACGGCGTGCCCCAGCGTGTCGTTGACCCGCTTGAGCCCGTTCAGGTCGCAGACCACGAGACTGACGACCACCCCTTCCCTGCGATGCCGCTCCACGGCCTCGTCCAGCCGCATGTCGACGGCGCGGCGATTGGCCAGGCCGGTGAGGGAGTCGGTGAACGCGAGCCGGCGCGCCTCCTCCAGCCGTTCCGTCTGCGCGATGCCCGCCGCGACCACGGCGGCCAGCACGGTCGCGAAGTCCGCGTCGTCCCGGCCGAACACCGGCGTCCCGGCCGGGCGGGCCACATACAGCTCACCCCACGCCCGCCCGTGCAGCACGATCGGCGCGACGACACACGAGCCGCGCCCGCGCCGGCGCAGGGCCGCGACCCGCTCGTGCACGAAGCCCGCGCGCCCCTCGGTCGGCCCGTCGGCGGTCTCCACCCAGGCGTCCGGCTCGCCCCCGGAGGCCCACTGCTCGTGCAGGAACTCGGTGATCTCGGCAAACTGGTGCACCGGATAGGTCTCGTCCTCCGGGAACTCCGCCTCGTCCGGTGCCCGGTCCCCCACGTTCACCAGGACCCGCAGCCGACCCAGCTCCCGCTCCCACACCGACAGCGCCGCGAAGCTCCCGTCCAGCGCCCGGCACGCCCCCACCGCCGCCGCCCGCCACGACTCCCGCGGAGTGCGCGCCGCCGCCATCCCCTGCGCCAGCGCGACGACGTCCGCGAGCCGCTTGTCCTCACCCATTGCTCCAGGCTAGGGAGGTTCCGCCCGTTGTGGGACGTTGAAGCGGCGCATGGAGTGATCACGGTGAGGAGCGTGGTGTTTCCGGGAACGAGGGGACCTCTGGGGTGATAGACAGCCGGCGGGGCGCCGCCGCTCTCACTCCCCGGGCCACTGCGGCTTCCGCTTCTCGTTGAAGGCGGCCACTCCCTCCGCCCGGTCGCCGGAGAAGGCCACCGAGCGCCAGGCGGCGTCCTCGACCTCCAGACCGGCCGGGAGGTCGAGGCCGTGCCCGAGGCGCAGGGCGCGCTTGGCCGCGCGCAGGCCGACCGGCGAGTTAACGGCGATGCGGGAGGCCAGGGACAGGGCCTCCGCACGATCGCGCCCCTCGTCCACCAGAACGTCGACCAGCCCCAGCTCCCGCGCCTCCGGCGCCTCCACCCGGCGCGCCGTGAAGATCAGCTCGGCGGCGCGGGCCGCACCCACTCTGCGGGGCAGCAGCTGCGTACCGCCGCCCCCGGGGATCACACCCACCGACACCTCCGGCAGGCCCACCACCGCCGTACGGTCCGCCACGATCACGTCGCAGGACAGCGCCAGCTCGAACCCTCCGCCCAGCGCGAAGCCGTGCACCGCCGCGATCGTCGGCACCGGCAGCTCCAGCACGCCGGTGTACGCCCCGCGCGCGACCGGGCGCTGACGGACCAGGTCCGCGTCCGTGAAGGAGTTGCGCTCCTTCAGGTCCGCGCCGACGCAGAACGCCCGCTCGTGCGTCGACGTCAGCACGACCACTCGCACGTCCCGGTCCGCGGCCAGCGCCGCGCACGCCCCCGCGATCGATCGCGCCATCTCCGTCGACACCGCGTTCATCGCCTTGGGCCGGTCGAGTGCCAGCTCCGCGACATGGCCGGCCTCGTACCGCCGCACCAGCACGAACTCCCCGAACCGCTCCTCGCTCACAACGCCCTCGCTCACGACACCCTCCGGTTAACGCGGGTTAACAGCACTCCCCCGATCATCGCAGCCCCGCCCCGCCGGGAAAAGGGCCTCCCACCCTCACTCACCCCTGATCCACCCCCGACCCGACCCCGGCCCGTCCCCGAGGCCGACACCCCGTTCGAGTGACATCCCGCCGACTCCCGCCCCCGCTCCCCAGGGAGCGCCTAACGTGCTCCGCCACGGCGCACCGGGGGCGCACTCATCGGGGAGGGATCAATCGCATGGCGCGCGAAACGAACACCGGCACGAAGGGCACGGCGGGTACGGCCGGCCTGACGGGCAGAGCGGGCACAGCCGGCCTGACGGGCAGGCCGAGTACGGCCGGCCTGGCGGGCCGGGCGGGCACGCCGGGCAGCGCGGGCATGGCTGGTACGCCCAGCAGGGCCGGTACGCCGAGCAGGGCCGGTACGCCGGGCAAGGCGGGCACCGCCGGCGCGGCGCGCGGAAGCACCACGCCCACGCCCACGCCCACGCCCACGGCCACGGCCACGGCCACGGCCAAGCCCACTAGGACGTCCGGCACGGCCGCGAAGGCCGCCGCACCCGCGAGAGCCACCAGGACCACCGGGAGGCCTGCGCCCGCTGGGACGCCCGCGACCACCGGAGCCGCCAGGACCGCCGGGACGCCCGCGACCTCTGCGACCTCTGCGACCTCTGCGACCTCTGCGACCTCTGCGACCTCTGCGACCTCTGCGACCGCCAGGATTCCCGGACCCACCAAGCCCGCAACGAACAGCGCACCCCCACGGACCAGCGCACCCCCGAAGGCCGCCACGCCCGCGAGAACCCCCACCCCCGCCACCCCGAGAAGCGGCAAGCCCCTCACCCGTGGCCGTCACCGGCGCCCCCGCACCCGGAAACTACTGCTCGTCGCGGCCGGGCTCGCCGTCGCCGCCGGTGTGCTGAGCCTCGTACGGCTCACGCCGGACACGGGCGTGATCGGCGGGTTCGGCACCACGCACACCGACCCCGCCGGCACGAACCCCGCAACGTCCGACGACAGCGGCAGCGGCAGCGGCAGCAGCTACACGAGCACCGACCGGGCGCAGGCCCCGACCACGGCCGCCCCCCACCTCGCCACCGCCCCCGAGCGCGCCCCCTCCGCGCCCTCCGCGCCCTCCGCGCTGGGCGGTACGGACGGCGCGGCCGGCACGGCGCCGATCCCCACCGCGACCGCCTCGCCGACGCACACCGGCATCGCCGTACCCGGCACCACGAACCCGCAGGTCCCGAACCCGCCCGCGCCCCCGAAGGCCACGAACGCCCCTCGGCCGGATCCCGCGTCACCGCAAAAACCCGCTCCCGCGCCCAAGCCCAAGCCGACCGCCACCCCCGACCCGACGACCACTCCCCCCGCGCCGGACCACCCCGACGACCCGGGCCTGTGCCTGCCGGTCATCGACTTCTGCCTGGGCGGGCTGGACTGAAGCAGGAAGCGCCCCTCCGCCACCGCGCCCGCGCCCGCGCGCGGCCCTACGCCGACGTATCCCGCCGCGTCAGCAGCCACGGCTCCACCACGCCCAGCCCACGCACCGGCCGCTGCCACATCGGCTGGAGCGCGAAGCGGTACGCCGGCGGCTGCTCGCCCTCCTTCTCCGCGGCGGCCGCGGCCTCCGCCGCCGCCGCCTCGGAGGCCGGGGCCTCCCCGGTGCGGATCAGCTCCTCGGCGAAGGCGCTGTCGACCAGCACGGCGTCCCGGGGCGCTATCGACGTCAACCGGGAGGCGAGGTTCACCGTCGTACCGAAGACATCACCCATACGGGTCGTGACCGTGCCGAAGGCGATGCCCACGCGCAGCTCGGGCATCGTCGCGTCGTTCGCCATGGTCTCGATCAGCCGCAGCGCGATCTCCGCGGCGACGCCCGCGTCGTCGGCGGCGTACAGCACCTCGTCGCCGAGCGTCTTGATGAGCCGGCCGCCGCGCGCGGCCACCAGGTCGGCGGCCGTGGTCTCGAAGGCCTCGACCAGCTCGCCCAGCTCTTCCTCCTCCAGCCGGCGGGTCAGCCGGGTGAAGCCGACGAGGTCGGCGAAGCCGACGGCCAGCCGCCGGTCCACCATCTCCTCGTCGTCTGCGGCCTGCACGACCCGGCCCGTCGCGGCGGCCAGCTGCCGCCGCCAGACGTAGACCAGGAACTCCTCCAGCTCGGGCAGCAGCAGTTCCACCAGGGGATACGTGACCTCGGTGCGGGTCATGCCGGGCTCGGGCGGCTCGGTCAGGCCCTCCAGGAAGGAGTCGATCTGCCACTCGGCCAGACGGGCGGTGGTCTGGCCCGTCGACCGGGCCACCTGCACCGCCATCGCCTCGCTCAGCAGGCCCGCCTCGACCAGACCGGCCAGGCGGCGCAGGGCGAGGACGTCCGCCTCGGTGAGGGCCTTGGCCTGCCCGATGTCGGCGAAGCCCATGGCCCGCCAGAAGCGGGACGCCAGCTCCATGGAGACACCGGCGCTGCGGGCCGCCTGGAAGGGGGTGTAGCGGCGCTCGGCGCCGAGGATGAGCTGTTCGAGGCGGAGCGCGAGGGGATCCTCACCGGGGTCGGTGCCGTCGGGCGCTGGGTTACGACCCATGCCGGAGCCCGTGTCGTCGACGGTCACGCCTGTTGCCCTTCCGATCTGCCACGGTCAGGTATCGACCGGCCTCAACTCTACGGCAGATGTGCGCCAGCTCACTCCGTCGGGCCGAGCGGGGCGGCGCAGGTGGTGGGTTCCTGTCGTCCGCCGGGTGCGGGTCGTCCGTGGCTGGTCGCGCCCACGCGGCGGAGCCGCACACCGATACCGGCCCGCGCCCCTTGCGGGGCGCCCCCCTCACGCGGGTCGCAGGTGCACGATGTCTCCGGCGCCCACCGGCTCCTGCACGCCGTCCTCCGTCGCGATCACCAGCCTGCCGTCGCCGTCCACCGCCACGGCCTCCCCCACCACCGACCGGTCCCCCGGCAGCTCCGCCCGGACCACCCGGCCCAGGGTCGCGCAGCCCGCCGCGTAGGTGTCCTGCAGACCGCAGGCCCCCGGGTCGCCGCCGGCCGCGCGCCAGCGGCCGTACCAGTCCTCCAGGGACCGCAGGATGCCGCGCAGCAGCGGGTCGCGGTCCGTGCCGGCGGCCCCGGCGAGCGCCAGCGAGCCCGCCTGCGGGACGGGCAGCTCCTCCGCGCGCAGGGTGACGTTGATGCCGACGCCGATGACGACGCCGTCCGCGCCGGCCCGCTCGGCGAGGATGCCGCCCGCCTTGCGCTCCTCGCCGCCCACGGTCACCAGCAGGTCGTTGGGCCACTTGAGGGCCGTGTCGACGCCGGCCGTGCGGGACAGGGCGGTGGCCACGGCGACGCCGGTGAGCAGGGGGAGCCAGCCCCAGCGGGCCACCGGCACCTCGGCCGGCCGCAGCAGTACGGAGAAGAACAGCCCGGAGCGGGGCGGGGCCGTCCACTGGCGGTCGAGGCGGCCCCGCCCGGAGGTCTGCTCCTCGGCGACGAGGATCACGCCCTCGGGCGTGTCGCCGGCGGCGGCCCGGGCCACCAGGTCGCTGTTGGTGGAGCCGGTGCGCTGCACGACCTCCACGTCCGACCACAGACCGCCCTCGCGGACCAGCGCCCGGCGCAGCGCGGCGGCGTTGAGGGGCGGCCGGTCCAGGTCCGACCAGCGGCTGTCTCCCGGCCTGTCTCCTGATGCATCTCGCGGCGTCATGCAAGCCACCCTAGGTGTGGGAAACACCGCACTGCCGACCGGTGGGTCCGCCACTACTGTACGGATGAGTAACCGTCCCCCCTTTTGAGCAGGCAGGGAGCCGCATCCCGATGTCCGAGCCGGAAGAGATCGACATTCACACGACCGCGGGGAAGCTCGCGGATCTCCAGCGCCGCATCGAGGAGGCGACGCACGCCGGCTCCGCCCGCGCCGTGGAAAAGCAGCACGCCAAGGGCAAGCTGACGGCTCGTGAGCGGATCGATCTGCTGCTGGACGAGGGCTCGTTCGTGGAGCTGGACGAGTTCGCCCGGCACCGCTCCTCCAACTTCGGCCTGGACGCCAACCGCCCCTACGGCGACGGTGTCGTGACCGGTTACGGCACCGTCGACGGCCGTCCGGTCGCCGTGTTCTCGCAGGACTTCACCGTCTTCGGCGGTGCCCTCGGCGAGGTCTACGGCCAGAAGATCGTCAAGGTGATGGACTTCGCGCTGAAGACCGGCTGCCCGGTCATCGGCATCAACGACTCCGGCGGCGCGCGCATCCAGGAGGGTGTGGCCTCGCTCGGGGCGTACGGCGAGATCTTCCGCCGCAATACGCACGCCTCCGGGGTCATCCCGCAGATCAGCCTCGTCGTCGGCCCGTGCGCGGGCGGCGCGGTCTACTCCCCGGCGATCACCGACTTCACGGTGATGGTCGACCAGACCTCGCACATGTTCATCACCGGCCCGGACGTCATCAAGACCGTCACCGGTGAGGACGTCGGCTTCGAGGAGCTGGGCGGCGCGCGGACCCACAACACGGCCTCCGGTGTGGCCCACCACATGGCGGGCGACGAGAAGGACGCCATCGAGTACGTCAAGCAGCTGCTGTCGTACCTGCCGTCCAACAACCTGTCCGAGCCGCCGGCGTTCCCGGAGGACGCGGACCTGTCCGTCACGGACGAGGACCGCGAGCTGGACACCATCGTCCCGGACTCGGCGAACCAGCCGTACGACATGCACACCGTCATCGAGCACGTTCTCGACGACGGGGAGTTCTTCGAGACGCAGCCGCTGTTCGCGCCGAACATCCTCACCGGCTTCGGCCGGGTCGAGGGCCGTCCGGTCGGCATCGTCGCCAACCAGCCGATGCAGTTCGCGGGCTGCCTGGACATCGACGCGTCCGAGAAGGCGGCGCGGTTCGTGCGCACCTGCGACGCGTTCAACGTGCCGGTCCTGACCTTCGTGGACGTGCCGGGCTTCCTCCCCGGCGTGGACCAGGAGCACACCGGCATCATCCGGCGCGGCGCCAAGCTGATCTACGCCTACGCCGAGGCCACCGTGCCGCTGATCACCGTCATCACCCGCAAGGCGTTCGGCGGCGCGTACGACGTGATGGGCTCCAAGCACCTGGGCGCCGACCTCAACCTGGCCTGGCCCACCGCCCAGATCGCGGTCATGGGCGCGCAGGGCGCGGTCAACATCCTGCACCGCCGCACCATCGCGGAATCGGACGATCCGGAGGCGACCCGCGCCCGGCTGATGCAGGAGTACGAGGACACCCTCCTCAACCCCTACATCGCGGCCGAGCGCGGCTACGTGGACGCGGTGATCATGCCGTCGGAGACCCGCCGGCACATCGTCCGCGGCCTGCGTCAGCTGCGGACGAAGCGGGAATCCCTGCCTCCGAAGAAGCACGGCAACATCCCCCTCTAGGTCGCTGGAGCGGTCATGAACATCAAGGTCGTACGGGGCAACCCGACCCCGGAGGAGCTGGCCGCCGCACTGGCGGTGGTCCGCGTCCGCGCCGCGGCGGCGGCCGCCACGCCGCCCGGCGCGCCGGCCCCCCGCGACTCCTGGTCCGACCCGTCCCGCATCGCCGCCCGCCGCCTGCCCCACCCGGGCCCGGCGACGTGGTCCCGCACGTACTGGCCCGGCTGACGACCGGGCGGGCGCCCTGCCCGAGGACCGGGGCAGGGCGCCGCTGACCAGGTCCGCCCGCCATGATGTCGGCCACCACCTCGAAACCCGGCTCCGTCCGGGCGCAGGCGGTGGCTGGCCGATGCCGTACGCGTCCGGCCGGGCCGGCGCCCGCACGTACGGCGCCCAGCGCACGCCCGTCCCGGCCGGGCCGGGGCCGCGGGTCAGGCCGTGACCGCGGGGCGACGCGGAGCGAGGGCCCGGGCCGGTCCCCGGTCACCGGCCGGGTCCGGGTCCTGGTCGTGGTCCAGTACGTGCGCGACCGCCTCGGCCATCACCTCGTAGCCCGCGTCGTTCGGGTGCAGGTGGTCGCCGAAGTCGTACGACGGGTGCAGCCGGTCCGGGTCCGACGGGTCGGCCAGCAGCCGCTGGAAGTCCAGCACGGCGTCGTACTCGCCCGCGCCGCGGATCCACGCGTTCAGCTCGCTGTTCACCTTCGCCGCGTGCTTCCCCCAGTGGTCGGACCCGCCGAACGGCACCAGGGTCGCGCCGATCACCCGCAGGCCCCGCCCGCGCGCCTGCCGGATCAGCTCCCGGTGGCCCGCGATCAGCTCGCCGGCCTCCACGACCGGTGCCGGGTGGTACGTGGGCTGCTCGTCCGTCTCGCTGAAGCCGATGTCGTTCAGCCCGATCAGCACGACGAGGGTGTCCACGCCGGAGTGGTCGAGGACGTCGCGGGCGAGCCGGCGCACGCCCTTCTCGCCGTACCACGCGGAGTCGTTGAGCAGCAGGTTCCCGCCGATCCCGGCGTTGAGGACGGGGCGCCCGGTGCGCCGGGCGAGCGCGTCGGACCAGCGGCGGTCGGCGCCCGGCGTGGACCCGAAGCCGTCGGTGAGGGAGTCGCCGAACAGGGCGACACCGTCCGCGCGGCCCGCGTCGGTCTCGACCGCGGACAGGACGTACCAGGACTCGGTGACGGCGTCGAAGCCCGCGCCGGTGACGTCGGCGAGGAGGTCGCCCGGGCCGCGGTGGCTGCGGGTGAAGGCCTGGGCGTGGAAGGTGGCCGGTCCGGTGGCGGCCTCGAAGTACAGGGTGACGGTCACCGGCTCCCCGGCGGCCACGACGAGTTCCGCCGGGTCGCTCACGATCTGACCGCGCGCCGCTATCGCGACCTCGTGCGCCCCCTGGAAGGTGAGGCGCCGCACCGAGCCCGGCTCCACGCCCGCACCGGACGCCGTACGGGCGACGGAGGCACCGGCCAGGTGCAGCGGGGAGGTGCCGTACGCGTTCGACAGCCGGATGCGCACCCGCCCGCCGCCCGCGGTGAGCCGGACCACCTGCCGCACGGACTGGCGCCAGAAGCCCTCCCGGGACCAGTTGGGGGTGAAGCCTTCGCTGGGAGCCTGGGGCGCGGCGGTCCAGGCGGTGGTGAAGTCGGCAGCGCTCATGACACACGACCCTTCCAAACGGGACTGATGTTCCTTTAGCTTAACGACACTTCAGACCCTTTAGGTGAAAGTTGAGTACGCGTACTCAGGCGCCGCCCGAGCGGACCGCCGGACGATGGCAGGCATGCTGTGGTCCGACCCCGAGAACGAACCGCCCCAGGAACTGCGCGACACGCAGGTGATGCTGCGGCGGCTGGGCGTTCTCATGGCGCTGGCCATGGTGCTCGCGATGATCGTCATCGGGCTCGGGTGACACCGGCGGGACGGGGCGGGACCAGCGGGGCGGGTCGGGACCGGCGGGACGGATGAACCGGGGGCGGCCACGCCGTTAACCTGACAGCATGACCGATCAGCCGCGCCGCCGACTCGTGCTCGCCTCCCAGTCCCCCGCCCGCCTGGGCCTGCTCCGCCAGGCGGGGCTCGACCCCGAGGTGATCGTCAGCGGCGTCGACGAGGACGCCGTCACCGCGCCCACCCCCGCCGAGCTGGCCCTCGCCCTCGCCGAGGCCAAGGCCTCCGTCGTCGCGGCGCGGCCCGAGGTGATGGGCGCGCTCGTGATCGGCTGCGACTCGGTCCTCGACCTGGACGGCCAGGCGCTGGGCAAGCCCGGCGACCCGGAGGAGGCCACCGCCCGCTGGAAGTCGATGCGCGGCCGGGCCGGCACCCTGCAGACCGGCCACTGCGTCTACGACACGGCGTCCGGCCGCTACGCCTCCGCCACCGCCTCCACCGTCGTCCGCTTCGGCCACCCGACCGACGAGGAGATCGCCGCCTACGTCGCCTCCGGGGAGCCCCTCCACGTCGCCGGCGCCTTCACCCTCGACGGCCGCTCGGCCCCCTTCATCGACGGCATCGACGGCGACCACGGCAACGTCATCGGCATCAGCCTGCCGCTCGTCCGCAAGCTGCTGGCCCAGCTGGGCGTCAACATCACGGACCTGTGGACGTGACGCCGGGCCCGTGACCCGCGGACCCGGCCGGGGAGGGCGCTCAGGCCGTCGCCGCGCCGCCCTCCGGCAGCGTGGGTTCCGCGGGCTTCGCCCCCCGCCCGTCGTACGTCATCAGCAGCAGCACGATCAGGCCGAGCACCAGCACCATGAACAGGAACGCCGGCCACCCCACCAGCCCCCACACGAACGCGCCCAGCAGTCCGTGCACCACGGCCGCGCTGATCAGCAGGACGCGCCCGAGGCCCGCGGCGGGGCGGTCGCGGAGGGCCACGAGCAGGGCCACGAGGCCGCACAGGGCGAAGTAGAGGCCGAAGACCACGCCGCCGATCTTCGACGAGGTCGCCATGACGTCGGGGTCGAGCCCGGCCAGCGACATGTCCTGGCGGTCGACCACCACCCCGAGGAACCAGTTCAGCCCCGCGATGCCCAGCGCCTCGGCGAAGAGCACGACCGCCACGATCCATGCCACCGGCCTGCGCACCACGGTTCCACCCACCTTCGACCCTCGCCGGAGCAAGGCTGCTGTTACCCCAAGTACGGTATGGACATCGCGAACGCTACTAACGGGTAAACCAAGGGACAAGACTTCCGCGCGAGGCAAAGAACCATTGGGCCATTCGTAGGGACTCGACAAAGAAACTGAGTGGCCCGCAGCACCTGATGACAGAGACCTTGACCACAGCGGACGGCTAGGGTTTCCCGCAGGAGTCCTGCGTACCACGGTGCGACAAGGGATTTCGCGGGTCGAGCGAGCCTCGAATCACGCTCCGTGTGGGCAAGCTCACCATTGGGGACGGGTCGAAGTGCCGTGTCGGCAGTCCCTAAACTCGGCTTGTTTCAAGGAGGGAGCCTCATCGTGCGCAAGGTGCTCATCGCCAACCGTGGCGAAATCGCTGTCCGCGTTGCCCGGGCCTGCCGGGACGCCGGTATCGCGAGCGTGGCCGTCTACGCCGACCCGGACCGGGACGCTCTGCATGTCCGCGCCGCGGATGAGGCGTTCGCTCTGGGCGGTGACACTCCGGCCACCAGCTACCTGGACATCGAGAAGGTGCTGAAGGCCGCCAAGGAATCCGGCGCCGACGCCGTTCACCCGGGCTACGGCTTCCTCTCGGAGAACGCCGAGTTCGCCCAGGCCGTCCTCGACGCGGGCCTGATCTGGATCGGCCCGCCCCCGCAGGCGATCCGCGACCTCGGCGACAAGGTCGCCGCCCGCCACATCGCCCAGCGCGCCGGCGCCCCCCTCGTCGCGGGCACCTCCGACCCGGTCTCCGGTGCGGACGAGGTCGTGGAGTTCGCCAAGGAGCACGGCCTGCCCATCGCGATCAAGGCCGCCTTCGGCGGCGGCGGCCGCGGTCTGAAGGTCGCCCGGACCCTCGAAGAGGTCCCCGAGCTGTACGACTCGGCCGTGCGCGAGGCGATCGCCGCGTTCGGCCGCGGCGAGTGCTTCGTCGAGCGCTACCTCGACAAGCCGCGCCACGTCGAGACCCAGTGCCTCGCCGACAAGCACGGCAACGTGGTCGTCGTCTCGACCCGTGACTGCTCCCTCCAGCGCCGCCACCAGAAGCTGGTGGAGGAGGCCCCGGCCCCGTTCCTCTCCGAGGAGCAGCTCGCCGAGCTGTACCGCGCCTCCAAGGCCATCCTGAAGGAGGCCGGCTACGTCGGCGCCGGCACCGTGGAGTTCCTCGTCGGCGTCGACGGCACGATCTCCTTCCTGGAGGTCAACACCCGCCTCCAGGTCGAGCACCCCGTCACCGAGGAGGTCGCGGGCATCGACCTGGTGCGCGAGATGTTCCGCATCGCCGACGGCGAGGAGCTCGGCTACGACGACCCGGTGCTGCGCGGCCACTCCTTCGAGTTCCGCATCAACGGCGAGGACCCGGGCCGCAACTTCCTGCCCGCCCCCGGCACCGTCACGAAGTTCGCCCCGCCCTCCGGCCCGGGCGTGCGCCTGGACGCGGGCGTGGAGTCCGGCAGCGTCATCGGCCCCGCCTGGGACTCGCTGCTCGCCAAGCTCATCGTCACCGGCCGCACCCGCAAGGAGGCCCTGGAGCGGGCCTCGCGCGCGCTGGCCGAGTTCGAGGTCGAGGGCATGGCCACCGCCATCCCGTTCCACCGCAAGGTGGTCACCGACCCCGCCTTCGCGCCGGAGCTGACCGGCTCGACCGACCCGTTCACGGTCCACACCCGCTGGATCGAGACCGAGTTCGTCAACGACATCAAGCCGTTCACGGCCCCCGCGGACACCGCCGAGGCCGACGAGGAGACCGGCCGCGAGACCGTCGTCGTCGAGGTCGGCGGCAAGCGCCTGGAGGTCTCCCTGCCCTCCTCGCTCGGCATGTCCCTGGCCCGCACCGGCCTCGCCGCCGGCGCCAAGCCCAAGCGCCGCGCCGCGAAGAAGTCCGGCCCCGTCGCCTCCGGCGACACCCTCGCCTCCCCCATGCAGGGCACGATCGTCAAGATCGCCGTGGAGGAGGGCCAGGAGGTGAAGGAGGGCGACCTCGTCGTCGTCCTGGAGGCCATGAAGATGGAGCAGCCCCTCAACGCCCACAAGTCGGGCACCATCAAGGGCCTCACCGCCGAGGTCGGCGCCTCCATCACCTCGGGCGCCGCCATCTGCGAGATCAAGGACTGACCCGGACGACGTCCGGACATGCGTCACGCGCCCGGCGGGGTTCCCTCCGCCGGGCGCACGGCGTTCCCGGCCGTACGACGAGCAGTCGTCGCCCTACGACGGACAGGGGCCGCGCAGAAGGCGGCAGCCGACAGCGGGGAACGGCCCCTGCGACCGCGGGAGCGGTACCGAGACCACTCCGAAGCCCCCCCGGCGCAGGGAGCGGCACCGGGACCACCGAAAGCGGCACCCCGACTGCGGGGAGCGGCCCCCGGCCACGGGGAACAGCACCCGGCCGCAGGGAGCGGCACCCGGCCACGGGGAACAGCACCCGGCCGCGGGGAGCGGCACCCCCGCCACGGACACCGGCACCCCCGCCGCAGAAAACGGCACCATGACCGCCGGAGCGGCGGCGCCGCCCTACGCCCCGTCCGCCGCGCGCCTCACCGCCGCCGCAGATCGGCCACGCGCGCGCCGCGCTCGGCCCCGGGCGGCTGGTCCGTGCCCATGACCGCGGCCGCGCGCAGCTGACCGCCGGGGACCTGGCCACGGCGCGGCCCCGGAACGGGCACGTCCCGGCGCTGCTGGCGCCCCGGCGCGTCACCTCCCGCGCTGCCGTGGCCCCCGGAATTTCCCGGGGCGCCGGTGCCCGCGACGGCGATCTGGACGCCCTGGTCGGCGAGGGCCTGCAGCTCGGTGGCCGCGCGGTCGTCGTGCGGCGGGGGCTCGTCGGTGACGAGGCGGGTGATGACGTCCGTCGGCACGGTCTGGAACATGGTGTCCGTGCCGAGCTTGGTGTGGTCGGCGAGGACCACCACCTCCGCGGCGGCCTGCACGAGCGCGCGGTCGACGGAGGCGGAGAGCATGTTGGACGTGGACAGCCCGCGCTCGGCGGTGAGCCCGCTCCCGGAGAGGAAGGCCCGGGAGACCCTGAGGCCCTGGAGGGACTGTTCGGCGCCGGAGCCGACGAGGGCGTAGTTGGACCCGCGCAGCGTGCCGCCGGTCATCACGACCTCCACCCGGTTGGCGTGCGCGAGGGCCTGCGCCACGAGCAGCGAGTTGGTGACGACGGTCAGCCCCGGGATCCGGGCGAGCCGGCGGGCCAGCTCCTGCGTCGTGGTGCCCGCCCCGACGACGATGGCCTCGCCCTCTTCGACGAAGTTGGCGGCGAGGTCGGCGATGGCCGTCTTCTCGGCGGTCGCGAGATGAGACTTCTGCGGAAAGCCGGACTCCCGCGTGAACCCGCCCGGCAGTACCGCACCGCCGTGCCGGCGGTCGAGGAGTCCTTCTGCCTCCAGCGCGCGCACGTCCCGTCGTACGGTCACTTCGGAGGTCTGGACGACGCGGGCGAGCTCACGGAGCGACACGGCCCCGTTCGCTCGCACCATTTCGAGGATCAATTGGCGACGTTCTGCAGCGAACACGAAACTGACAGTAACCCCAACGACCGTCTGCTTTCAGCAGTATGCGCCGAATAACAGAAGTTGTTCGCACAGTAGGGGCGGAAGTGGTATAGAGCCCACTTCCGCCGCCTATGCCAGCCGCACTGTCGGCAACTCACCGTGACCAGCGGGGATGCCGTTTCGGCCGTCAGCCGCCGTCGCCCGCCTTGCGGGTGTGCAGCTGCCGGGCCACCTCGGCGATCGAGCCCGACAGGGAGGGGTACACGGTGAAGGCGTTCGCGATCTGTTCGACCGTCAGATTGTTGTCGACGGCGATCGAGATGGGATGGATCAGTTCCGAGGCGCGCGGCGCCACGACGACACCGCCGACCACGATCCCGGTGCCGGGCCGGCAGAAGATCTTGACGAAACCGTCCCGGATGCCCTGCATCTTCGCGCGCGGGTTGCGCAGCAGCGGCAGCTTCACGACGCGGGCGTCGATCTTCCCGGCGTCCACGTCGGCCTGCGTGTAGCCGACGGTCGCGATCTCGGGGTCCGTGAAGACGTTCGACGAGACGGTCTTCAGGTTCAGCGGCGCCACCGCGTCGCCCAGGAAGTGGTACATGGCGATCCGGCCCTGCATGGCGGCCACCGAGGCGAGCGCGAAGACACCCGTCACGTCACCGGCGGCGTACACACCGGGCGCGGTCGTCCGCGAGACCTTGTCGGTCCAGATGTGCCCGGAGTCCCGCAGCCTGACCCCGGCCTCCTCCAGCCCCATCCCCTCGGTGTTCGGGATGGCGCCGACGGCCATCAGGCAGTGCGTACCGGTGATGACCCGTCCGTCGGCGAGCGTGACCTCGACCCGGTCGCCCACCCGCTTGGCGGACTGGGCGCGCGAGCGCGCCATGACGTTCATGCCGCGCCGCCGGAACACGTCCTCCAGCACGGCGGCGGCGTCCGGGTCCTCGCCGGGCAGCACCCGGTCCCGCGACGACACCAGCGTGACCTTCGAGCCGAGCGCCTGGTAGGCGCCGGCGAACTCGGCACCGGTGACACCGGAACCGACCACGATCAGCTCCTCGGGGAGCTCGTTCAGGTCGTACACCTGCGTCCAGTTCAGGATCCGCTCGCCGTCGGGCCTGGCGTCGGCCAGCTCGCGCGGATGCCCGCCCGTCGCGATCAGCACCGCGTCCGCGACGAGCGTCTCCTCGGTCCCGTCGGCGGCCCGGACCACGACCTTGCGCGAGCCGTCCAGGGCCTGCTGCCCCGCCAGCCGCCCGCGCCCGCGCATCACCCGGGCGCCGGCCCGCGTCACGGACGCCGTGATGTCGTGCGACTGGGCGAGCGCCAGCCGCTTCACCCGGCGGTTGACCTTGCCGAGGTCGACGCCCACCACCCGGGCGGGCGTGTCGATGTGCGGCGTGTCGTCCGCGACGATGATCCCCAGCTCCTCGTACGACGAGTCGAAGGTGGTCATCACCTCGGCCGTCGCGATGAGCGTCTTCGACGGCACGCAGTCGGTGAGGACCGACGCACCGCCCAGACCGTCGCAGTCGACGACGGTCACCTCCGCACCGAGCTGAGCGGCGACCAGCGCCGCTTCGTATCCGCCGGGTCCGCCACCGATGATCACGATCCGAGTCACGTACTCCATTGTCCCGCACGCTTCAAGGTGCGACTGCCCCGGGGGCCCGCCCGGAGTACCACAGATGTCCCAGCAACAAAAGTGACGGCCGAGCCCGCTGCCGTACCCTCTCCCCATGTCGCTCTACGCCGCCTACGCCGGCAATCTCGACGCGCGGCTCATGACGCGCCGCGCTCCTCACTCGCCGCTGCGCGCCACGGGCTGGCTGAACGGCTGGCGGCTGACCTTCGGCGGCGAACAGCTCGGCTGGGAGGGCGCCCTGGCCACGATCGTCGAGGACCCCCTGTCCCAGGTCTTCGTCGCGCTCTACGACATCGCCCCGATGGACGAGGAGTCCCTGGACCGCTGGGTCGGCGTGGACCTCGGCGTCTACCGCCGCCTCCAGGTCCGCGTCCACACCCTCGACGGCGAGGAACAGGCCTGGGTGTACGTCCTCAACGGCTACGAGGGCGGCCTGCCCTCGGCCCGCTATCTGGGCGAGATCGCCGACGCCGCCGAATCCGCCGGAGCCCCCCACGACTACATCATGGAACTGCGCAAACGCCCCTGCTGACCGGCTCACCGGCACCCCGCCGCCCGCACCGTCCGCGCCTGTCGTCGGAAACGACAAGACAACGATCGCGATCCCGTGAGCTCTGTCATCTACGCGCGTAGGCAATGCTCGGCTACCCTCGACCGCGTGAACGCATCTCTTCTTCCGGACGACATCCAGGGCGACCCCTACGCCGCCGCCGACGCCGCCGCCGCGCGCCTGCGCGAACTCACCGGCGCCGAGTCCCACGACGTCGCCCTCGTGATGGGCTCCGGCTGGGCGCCGGCCGTGGACGCGCTGGGCGCTCCCGCAGCCGAGTTCCAGGTCACCGAGCTCCCCGGCTTCCCGCCGCCGGCGGTCGAAGGGCACGGCGGCAAGATCCGCTCCTACCGGATCGGCGACAAGCGCGCCCTGGTCTTCCTGGGCCGCACCCACTACTACGAGGGGCGCGGCGTGGCCTCCGTCGCGCACGGGGTGCGCACCGCCGTCGCCGCGGGCGCGAAGACGGTGGTCCTGACCAACGGCTGCGGCGGCCTGCGCGAGGGCATGCGGCCCGGCCAGCCGGTCCTGATCAGCGACCACATCAACCTGACCGCCACCTCCCCGATCGTCGGCGCCAACTTCGTCGACCTCACCGACCTGTACTCCCCGCGCCTGCGCGCCCTGTGCAAGGAGATCGACCCCACCCTCGAGGAGGGCGTCTACGCGCAGTTCCCCGGCCCGCACTACGAGACCCCGGCCGAGATCCGCATGGCCCGCGTCATCGGCGCGGACCTCGTCGGCATGTCGACCGTCCTGGAGGCCATCGCCGCCCGCGAGGCCGGCGCCGAGATCCTGGGCATCTCCCTGGTCACCAACCTCGCCGCGGGCATGACCGGCGAGCCCCTCAACCACGAGGAAGTCCTCCAGGCCGGCCGCGACTCCGCCGCCCGCATGGGCTCCCTGCTGGCCCAGGTGCTGGGCCGCCTGTAAGCGCGACGGGGGTACCCGGGGTACCCCCACGCACGGCCGGCCGCCGACGGCGGGAAGGGGACGTGCCGGGGGTGTCCGCCCGCAGCGGCCGGCGTACGGCACCGGTCACGCTGCGAGGCACGGCACCGCCGGACCGAGGACGGACACCCCCCGGCACGGCCCCGACCCCCATCCGGCAGGCGGCGGCCACAGCACCCCCGCCCACCCCGCACCGGCCACCGCAGGCACCGGCACCCGCCCCCACGACGACGTAGCAAGACGACCGAGAGGCGACCCGACGTGACGACCGACGACCTCATCGCCCGCGCCAAGGCATGGCTGGCCGAGGACCCCGACGCGGAGACCCGCGACGAACTCGCCAAGCTCATCGAGGCCCACGACGTCCAGGAACTCACCGCCCGCTTCAGCGGCACCCTCCAGTTCGGCACCGCCGGCCTGCGCGGCGAACTCGGCGCCGGCCCCCTGCGCATGAACCGCTCGGTCGTCATCCGGGCCGCCGCCGGCCTCGCCGCGTACCTGAACAAGAACGGCCACACCGGCGGCCTCGTCGTCATCGGCTACGACGCCCGCCACAAGTCCGCGGACTTCGCCCGCGACACGGCCGCCGTCATGACCGGCGCCGGCCTGCGCGCGGCGCTGCTGCCCCGCCCCCTCCCCACCCCCGTCCTCGCCTTCGCCATAAGGCACCTCGGCGCGGTCGCCGGCGTGGAGGTCACGGCCAGCCACAACCCGCCCCGCGACAACGGCTACAAGGTGTACCTGGGCGACGGCTCCCAGATCGTCCCGCCCGCGGACGCGGACATCGCCGCGGAGATCGCCGCGATCCCGTCCCTCACCACGGTCTCCCGTCCCACCGAGGGCTGGGAGACCCTCGACGACAGCGTCCTCGACGCCTATCTGGCGCGCACCGACGCCGTCCTCTCGCCGGACTCCCCCCGCACGGCCCGCACGGTCTACACGGCCATGCACGGCGTCGGCAAGGACACCCTCCTCGCCGCCTTCGCCCGCGCCGGCTTCCCCGCCCCGGACCTGGTCGCCGAACAGGCCGACCCGGACCCGGACTTCCCCACCGTCGCCTTCCCCAACCCGGAAGAGCCCGGCGCGATGGACCTGGCCTTCGCCAGGGCCCGCGAGACGGACCCCGACCTGGTGATCGCCAACGACCCGGACGCCGACCGCTGCGCCGTGGCCGTCAAGGACGGCGCCGACTGGCGCATGCTCCGCGGCGACGAGGTGGGCGCGCTCCTCGCCGCCCACCTGGTGTCCCGCGGGGCGCGCGGCACCTTCGCGGAGTCGATCGTCTCCTCCTCCCTCCTCGGCCGCATCGCCGAGAAGGCGAACCTGCCGTACGAGGAGACCCTGACGGGCTTCAAGTGGATCGCCCGCGTCGAGGGCCTGCGCTACGGCTACGAGGAGGCCCTCGGCTACTGCGTCGACCCGGAGGGCGTCCGCGACAAGGACGGCATCACCGCGGCCCTGCTGATCACGGAACTCGCCTCGGTCCTCAAGGAGCAGGGCCGCACCCTGCCCGACCTCCTCGACGACCTCGCCGTGGAGCACGGCCTGCACGCCACGGACCAGCTGTCGGTCCGCGTGCAGGACCTCTCCCTCATCGCGGACGCGATGCGCCGCCTGCGCGAGCAGCCGCCGACCCAGCTCGCGGGCCTGCCCATCACGAAGGCCGAGGACCTGACCCAGGGCACGGACAAGCTCCCGCCCACCGACGGTCTGCGCTACACGCTCGAAGGCGCCCGCGTCATCGTCCGCCCCAGCGGCACGGAGCCGAAGCTGAAGTGCTACCTGGAGGTCGTCGTCCCGGTGACGGCCCACGCCGACCTCCCGGCCGCCCGCACGAAGGCGACGCAGCTGCTGTCGGCGATCAAGCAGGACCTCTCGGCAGCAGCGGGCATCTGACCGTCCCGACACCCCCGGGGGTGCCCCCGCGGCACCCCCGGCCCACCGTCAGCACACCCCGATCACCTTCCCCCGGCCCGTCCGGCCGACCCGACCCGGCCGACACCCGCCGACCTGTCCAGGCAGCCCGTCAGCCGGGCCCACCCGACCGGTCGCCCCATCCCGGCCGGCCCGACCCGCCCTGCGCGCCCTTTCACCGCAGCCCAGGCGCGGCTCGGCCCGGCCCCTCTGGGTCAGCTCAGCCCGGTTCGACCTTGACCGTCTGGGCCAGCCCAGCCCGGCTCGGTCTCACCCCGTCTGGGCCAGCCCAGCCTGGCTCGACCTCGCCCCCTCTGCGCCAGCCCCGCTCAGCCCAGCCGTCAGCCCGCCCGGCTCGGCCGGCCGACCTTGCCCCGCCGGCCCAGCCGTCGGCCTGTCCCAGCCGGCCCACCGCGATCTGCGCGGCCAGGCCTGCCCGGCGCCCCTGGCCTGGCCAGTGCAGTCCAGCGCACCCCCGCAGCGCGTCAGCCCTGCCCGGCCAGCTGACCCATCCCCGGCCGGCCCAGCGCAGCCCATGAGCCCGGCCCGCTCAGCCCAGTCCTATGAGGCCAGCCCGCTCAGCCCAACCCCATGAGGCCAGCCCGCCCAGCCCGGCCCGGCCGGCCCAGCACCGTAAACCCAGCCACTCAGCGCGGGCCTGGCTGAGCTGCCCCTCCCGTGCCGCGCGGAGGGGCCCCCGGCAGCACACCGGAGCCCCCGACTCAGCCCGACCCAACCAGCCCAGCGCAGCCCACTCAGCCCCCGCTCAGCCAGACCGCTCTGCTCGACCCGACAAGCCCGGCCCGCTCAGCCAGACCGCTCAGTCCCACCCACCAAGCCCGGCCAACCAGCGCCCCCACCAGCGCCCCCGACGCCACCACCGCCCCACCGCCCACACCGAACAGCCCAGCCCGCCACACCGCCCCCCCCACCGCGGGTGCCCCGAGCAC
>NZ_CP049780.1:4692435-4723511 GCF_011193355.1 Streptomyces sp. JB150 | reverse complement strand
CCGCTCAGTCCCCCCCACCCAGCCCGGCCACCCAGCCCGCCCCGCTCAGCCCAGTACGCCCAGCCCAGCCCAGCCCGCTCAGCGCACCCACCAACGCCGGCCCGCTCAGCGCACCCACCAGCGCCCCCGACGCCACAAACGCCCCTCAGCCCACCCCGATCAGCACCGCCAGCAACACCGCCCCCGCCACCGCGGGTGCCGCGATCTCGTAGGCCCACCGCACGGTGACCTGCCCCTGCGCGCTCTCGGCCTTCTCGCGCGCCTCCAGCAGTTCCCGCAGCTCGTCCATGATCTGGTCGGACTGGGCCCGCACCGGCTCCTCCGGCACGGCGGCCCCGCCGCCGAACCCGGCGAGCCCTCCGAGCCCCCGATCCCGGCCCCCGAGGACACCGGGCGCCCCGACGCCCCGCCGGGCCTCCCGCCGCGCCGCCTTCTTCCGCGCGCGCAGGGACACCGGGATGGCCCACAGCTGGTACTTCTTCCCGGACTTGGCGACGACCTCGTTCGAGTACCCGGACCGCAGCGAGGCGACCTCGCCCCAGGGCAGCACGACGACCCGGAACGGGTTGCGGACGCGCAGCCGGTCGTCGTCGGCGGACACGGCGGGCCGCAGCGTGAAGGCGGTCACGAGCGGCACGATCAGCAGCAGCGCCGCGAGCGCCAGCCAGGGCGTGCGCCCCTCACCGGCGACGATCGCGTCGATGCCGAGCCACGCGGCGAGGCCGAGCAGCAGCACACCGCCGGCGATGCCCGCGGGCGAGCGGTAGATCCGGTCCTTGGACTCGGTGGAGGTCATGGCCCGATTCTGCCCGACGCCCGCGGCCACGCTCATCCGTGGGGTTGCACACCCGATCGAGCACGGATGAGCGCCGGGGGGTGTACAGCAGCTACGCGCGTAGATATGCTCGTCTGGTGACCATGCCCACTACTGCCCCCGCCGCACACGCACTGAGTGACGTCACCGCGTCCGACAGCACGCTGCGCCGTTTCCTGCACGGGCTGCCCGGCGTCGACGCGGTCGGCCTGGAGGCGCGCGCCGCCTCTCTCGGCACCCGTTCCATCAAGACGACCGCCAAGGCGTACGCCATCGACCTGGCCATCTCGATGGTCGACCTGACGACGCTGGAAGGCGCGGACACCCCGGGCAAGGTCCGGGCGCTCGGCGCCAAGGCGGTCCACCCGGACCCCACCGACCGCTCCACGCCCGCCACCGCCGCGGTCTGCGTCTACCCCGACATGGTGGCCGCCGCGAAAGAGGCCGTGGCCGGCTCCTCGGTGAAGGTCGCCTCGGTCGCCACCGCCTTCCCCGCGGGCCGCGCCCCGCTGGAGGTGAAGCTGGCCGACGTCCGTGAGGCGGTCGCCGCGGGTGCCGACGAGATCGACATGGTCATCGACCGCGGCGCGTTCCTCGCGGGGCGCTACCTGAAGGTGTACGACGAGATCGTCGCCGTGAAGGAGGCCTGCGGCGCGGACGCCCGCCTGAAGGTCATCTTCGAGACCGGCGAGCTGTCGACGTACGACAACATCCGCCGCGCGAGCTGGCTCGGCATGCTGGCCGGGGCGGACTTCATCAAGACCTCGACCGGCAAGGTCGCCGTCAACGCGACCCCCGCGAACACGCTGCTGATGCTGGAGGCCGTGCGGGACTTCCGCGCGCAGACCGGCGTCCAGGTCGGCGTGAAGCCCGCCGGCGGCATCCGCACCTCGAAGGACGCCATCAAGTTCCTGGTCCTGGTCAACGAGACCGTCGGCGAGGACTGGCTGGACAACCACTGGTTCCGCTTCGGCGCGTCCTCGCTCCTGAACGACCTGCTGATGCAGCGGCAGAGGCTGGCCACCGGCCGCTACTCCGGACCCGACTACGTGACGGTGGACTGAGACCCCATGAACAAGGAAAAGCCGGCATCGGCATTCGCTTACGCACCGGCCCCCGAGTCCCGCTCGGTCGTCGACATCGCCCCCTCGTACGGCCTGTTCATCGACGGCGAGTTCACCGAGGCGGCCGACGGCAAGGTCTTCAAGACGGTCAGCCCCTCCACCGAGGAGGTGCTCTCCGAGGTCGCGCAGGCCGGCGAGGCGGACGTGGACCGTGCGGTGCGGGCCGCCCGCAAGGCCTTCGAGAAGTGGTCGGCGCTGCCCGGCAGCGAGCGCGCCAAGTACCTGTTCCGCATCGCCCGGATCATCCAGGAGCGCAGCCGCGAGCTGGCGGTCCTGGAGACCCTGGACAACGGCAAGCCGATCAGGGAGACCCGCGACGCCGACCTGCCCCTGGTCGCCGCGCACTTCTTCTACTACGCGGGCTGGGCCGACAAGCTCGGCCACGCGGGCTTCGGCGCGAACCCCCGCCCGCTGGGCGTGGCGGGCCAGGTCATCCCCTGGAACTTCCCGCTGCTGATGCTGGCGTGGAAGATCGCCCCGGCGCTGGCGACCGGCAACACGGTCGTGCTCAAGCCCGCCGAGACGACCCCGCTGTCCGCCCTGTTCTTCGCGGACATCTGCCGACAGGCGGGCCTGCCGAAGGGCGTCGTCAACATCCTCCCCGGCTACGGCGACGCGGGCGCGGCGCTGGTGGCCCACCCGGACGTGAACAAGGTGGCCTTCACCGGCTCCACGGCCGTCGGCAAGGAGATCGCCCGCACGGTCGCCGGCACCCGCAAGAAGCTCACGCTGGAGCTGGGCGGCAAGGGCGCCAACATCGTCTTCGACGACGCCCCCATCGACCAGGCCGTCGAGGGCATCGTCAACGGCATCTTCTTCAACCAGGGCCAGGTGTGCTGCGCGGGCAGCCGCCTGCTGGTGCAGGAGTCGGTCCACGACGAGCTGCTGGACTCCCTCAAGCGCCGCCTGTCCACGCTGCGCCTCGGCGACCCGCTGGACAAGAACACCGACATCGGCGCGATCAACTCGGCCGAGCAGCTGGCCCGGATCACCGCGCTCGCCGAGCGGGGCGAGGCGGAGGGCGCCGAGCGCTGGTCGCCGGCCTGCGAGCTGCCGGAGAGCGGCTACTGGTTCGCCCCGACGCTGTTCACGGGCGTCACCCAGGCGCACACCATCGCCCGCGACGAGATCTTCGGCCCGGTCCTGTCGGTGCTGACGTTCCGCACCCCGGACGAGGCCGTCGCCAAGGCCAACAACACGCAGTACGGCCTGTCGGCGGGCATCTGGACGGAGAAGGGCTCGCGGATCCTCGCCGTGGCGAACAAGCTCCGCGCGGGCGTCGTCTGGTCCAACACGTTCAACAAGTTCGACCCGACCTCGCCGTTCGGCGGCTACAAGGAGTCGGGCTTCGGCCGCGAGGGCGGCCGCCACGGCCTGGAGGCGTACCTCGATGTCTGACCGTCTCAGTGTGTTCAAGACCTACAAGCTGTACGTGGGCGGGAAGTTCCCGCGTTCGGAGAGCGGCCGGGTGTACGAGGTGACGGACTCCAAGGGCAACTGGCTGGCCAACGCGCCGCAGTCGAGCCGCAAGGACGCCCGGGACGCGGTGGTCGCGGCCCGCAAGGCGTTCGGCGCCTGGTCGGGCGCGACGGCGTACAACCGGGGCCAGGTCCTCTACCGCGTCGCGGAGATGCTGGAGGGCCGCCGGGAGCAGTTCACGCGCGAGGTCGCGGACGCGGAGGGCCTGTCGAAGTCCAAGGCGGCGGCGGTCGTGGACGCCACGATCGACCGCTGGGTGTGGTACGCGGGCTGGACCGACAAGATCGCCCAGGTGATCGGCGGCGCCAACCCGGTCGCGGGCCCGTTCTTCAACCTGTCCTCGCCGGAGCCGACGGGTGTGGTGGCGGTCGTCGCCCCGCAGGAGTCGTCGTTCCTCGGCCTGGTCTCCGTGGTCGCCCCGGTGATCGCGACGGGCAACACGGCGGTCGTGATCGCCTCGGAGCGCTCCCCGCTGCCCGCCCTGTCCCTGGGCGAGGTCCTGGCCACCTCCGACGTCCCCGGCGGCGTGGTGAACGTCCTGTCCGGCCGTACGGCGGAACTGGCGGCGCCCCTGGCCGCGCACCAGGACGTCAACGCGATCGACCTCGCGGGCGCCGACGAGGCGCTGGCCAAGGAGCTGGAGATCGCCGCGGCGGACAACCTCAAGCGCGTGCTGCGTCCACAGCCTGTGGACGAGTCCGGCTGGTTCGCCACCCCGGGCACCGACCGCATGACGGCCTTCCTGGAGACCAAGACGGTCTGGCACCCGACGGGTTCGCTCGGCGCGTCCGGCTCGTCGTACTGACGGAAGCCGCCCACAGCCAGAGGGCCGCGTCTCCCCTCCGTCCGGGGGAGCCGCGGCCCTCTGTCCGTCGGCGCGGATCAGCCCCGCACGCCGCCCGGCAGCCCGCTCGCCTGCTCCACCACCGGCAGGCTGCCGACGGACGGCGCCTGGGCGACCGGCCGGGTCAGCATCCGGGAGGACACCGGCTGGAAGTCGGCGACCTGGGTGCCGACGCCGTTGTCGAGCGGGTCGACGCCGGTGCCGGCCAGCGGGTTGGGCTTCAGGCTGGCGACCGGACCGGTGACGTAGCCGGCCGTGCCGGTCAGCGCCTGGAGTCCGGCCTGCGCGTCGGTCTTGCCGAGGGAGGCGGGCCGGGTGTGCGTCACCCCGGCGACCGTCTCGGTGTCCGCGGCGGCCGTGCCCGCGCCGGCTCCCAGCGCCACCCCCGCGGTCGCGAGGGCGACCAGGGCGCGGCGACCGGTCGGAGTCTGTGAGATGTCGTGTCGGGCCATCGCTGCTGCCACCTTCTGCTGCTCAGGGTAGTCGATCGGCCACAAAGGGTAGTTGACGTGTGACGCGTGCTTCAAAGCCGACCCGCGGGGTCGTTCGGGGGCCGCCCGATGCCGCACACTGGTGACCCGTGAGTTCCCATCCGCCCATACCCACGCGCGTCGTGCTGCTCTGCGGCCCGTCCGGCTCCGGCAAGTCCCTTCTCGCGGCCCGCTCCGGCCTTCCGGTGCTGCGCCTCGACGACTTCTACAAGGAGGGAACCGACCCGACGCTGCCGCTGGTGGCGGGGAGTTCCGACATCGACTGGGACCACCCCGGCTCGTGGGACGCGGACGCCGCGGTCGCCGCGATCGAGGAACTGTGCCGCACCGGCCGTACGAACGTTCCCGTCTACGACATCTCGCTGAGCGCCCGCACCGGCGCCGACGCGATCGACATCGGGCGGACCCCGCTGTTCATCGCGGAGGGCATCTTCGCCGCCGAGATCGTCGCCCGCTGCCGGGAACTGGGCGTGCTGGCCGACGCGCTGTGCCTGAGCCGCGGCCCGGTGACGACGTTCCGCCGGCGCTTCCTGCGGGATCTGAGGGAGGGCCGCAAGTCGGTGCCGTTCCTGCTGCGCCGCGGCTGGCGGCTGATGCGCGACGAGCGGTCCATCGTGGCCCGCCAGACCGCGCTGGGCGCGCACGCCTGCGACCGGGACGAGGCGATGGGCCGGCTGGCCGCCGCGGCGGCCGGGCGCTGCGTCACGGCCCGTACGGCGGCGTAGCCCCACCGGCGCGGAGAGCGCGCACAGCGGAACGGGACTGGACGGACCCCCCGGCCCTCCAGCCCCGCTCCTTCTCCCCCCGTGGAGATCCCCCCCCCAGGATCCCCCGTGTTCCCCCCGTGGTCCCCCCCGGACCTTCAGGCGACGAGCTCCCCGAAGGCGTCCTCCTCGTCACGGCCGAAGCTGAGGACCTCGTCCTCGCGCAGCCGGCGCAGCGACCGCCAGATGCTGGACTTCACCGTGCCGACACTGATGCCGAGGATGTCCGCGATCTCCGGGTCCGTGCGGCCCTCGTAGTAGCGCAGGACCAGCATGGTGCGCTGGAGTTCGGGCAGCCGGGCGAGCGCCTGCCACAGGACGGCGCGCAGCTCGGTGCCGCGCATGGCGTCCGTGTCGCCGGGCGTCTCCGGCAGTTCCTCGGTCGGGTACTCGTTGAGCTTGCGGCGCCGCCAGGCGCTGATGTGCAGGTTGGTCATGGTGCGGCGGAGGTATCCGCCGACCGCCGCCTTGTCACTGATCCGGTCCCACGCCCGGTAGGTCGAGAACAGCGCGCTCTGCAGCAGGTCCTCGGCCTCGAAGCGGTCGCCGGTGAGGTGGTAGGCGGTGGCGTACAGGGAGGCGCGGCGCTCCTGGACGTAGGCCGTGAACTCGGCCTCCGACGGCGGGCGGCGCTCCCCCGATTCCTCCCTGTACGCGGTTCCCCCGTTGGTTCCCCCCGTGAAACCGTCAACCACCGTCATGATCGCGGTGTGCTGACGCCCGGTGCCGCGAGCGCACCCCCGCCCGCTCACGGCACCGGACTTCTCGGAACCCCGGTGCATGTGCACGTCGTGCAGACGCGTGATCACTGCGCTGGTGCTGGTGCCGTGCAGCGTGTTCATCTCGCGCCCCCCGTCGTGGACTTCCGGTGTTCGGTCCTGCTTCCGTGCTGGTGTCCACAACTCTGCCAGGGGGACTTCATCACCGTGTCCGCCGACTGTCACAGACCTGTCACAGGGGTGCCCCGCGGGAAGAACCGGGGAGAACACGGCGCGGTCACAGAGACGAGCGGTACGGCTACGCGGTTGCCCGAGTGTCGAATCCCGCACCGCCATGGGCCAGAATGAGGCCCGTGCCTTCCCTGTTGCTGATCGAGGACGACGACGCCATCCGTACGGCCCTGGAGCTCTCCCTGACGCGCCAGGGACACCGGGTGGCGACCGCTGCCAGTGGTGAGGACGGTCTGAAGCTGCTGCGTGAGCAGCGGCCGGATCTGATCGTGCTGGATGTGATGCTGCCCGGCATCGACGGGTTCGAGGTGTGCCGGCGCATCCGGCGCACGGACCAGTTGCCGATCATTCTGCTGACCGCGCGCAGCGATGACATCGACGTGGTGGTGGGCCTGGAGTCCGGTGCCGACGACTACGTGGTGAAACCGGTGCAGGGGCGGGTCCTCGACGCCCGGATCCGGGCGGTGCTGCGGCGCGGGGAGCGGGAGTCGAACGACTCGGCGACCTTCGGCAGCCTGGTGATCGACCGCGCGGCGATGACGGTGACGAAGAACGGGGAGGACCTGCAGCTCACGCCGACCGAGCTGCGGCTGCTCCTGGAGCTGAGCCGCCGGCCCGGCCAGGCGCTGTCCCGGCAGCAGCTGCTGCGGCTGGTGTGGGAGCACGACTACCTGGGCGACTCGCGCCTGGTGGACGCGTGTGTGCAGCGGCTGCGCGCGAAGGTGGAGGACGTGCCGTCGTCGCCGACGCTCATCCGTACCGTCCGTGGTGTCGGCTACCGGCTGGACCCGCCTCAGTGACGGACCGGCGAGGGGGTTTCCGCGGCTGGGCCGCGGCACGCAAGGGAGTTCTGTCCGGGCTGCGCTTCACCAGTCTGCGGCTGCGGCTGGTGGTGGTGTTCGGGCTGGTCGCGCTGACGGCCGCGGTGTCGGCGTCGGCGATCGCGTACTGGCTCAACCGGGAGGCGGTGCTCAGCCGTACCCAGGACGCGGTGCTGCGGGACTTCGAGCAGGAGATGCAGAACCGCGCGGGCGCGCTGCCGGAGCATCCGGGTCGCGACCAGCTGCAGCACACGGCGGGTCAGATGGCCGCCGGGGGCCAGCAGTTCGCGGTGCTGCTGGTCGCCGAGGACCATGCCGGGCGCACGGTGTACGGCAGTTCGGGCGGTCTGAACGGGTTCTCGATCGCGGACGTGCCCGCGTCGCTGCGCGAGGCGGTGAACAAGGAGCAGCCGCTCACTGCCGGCAACAAGTCGCCGTACCACCTGTACTGGCAGCGGACCGTGGACGACGGCACGCCGTACCTGGTGGCGGGCACCCGGGTGATCGGGGGCGGGCCGACCGGGTACATGCTCAAGTCGCTGGAGCCGGAGGCCAAGGACCTCAACTCGCTGGCCTGGTCGCTGGGAATCGCCACCGGGCTGGCGCTGATCGGCTCGGCGCTGCTCGCGCAGGCCGCCGCGACGACCGTGCTGAAGCCGGTGCACCGGCTGGGAGTCGCCGCGCGGCGGCTCGGGGAGGGCAAGCTGGACACCCGGCTGCGGGTGTCGGGCACCGACGAACTGGCCGATCTGTCGCGGACGTTCAACAAGGCGGCCGAGGCGCTGGAGAAGCGGGTCGCGGACATGGCGGCGCGGGACGAGGCGTCGCGGCGGTTCGTCGCGGACATGAGCCATGAGCTGCGGACGCCGCTGACGGCGATCACGGCCGTGACGGAGGTGCTGGAGGAGGAGCTGGACTCCGAGGCCGGCGGCATCGACCCGATGATCGAGCCGGCGGTACGGCTGGTGGTCAGCGAGACGCGGCGGCTGAACGACCTGGTCGAGAACCTGATGGAGGTCACCCGGTTCGACGCGGGCACCGCGCGGCTGGTCTGCGACGACGTCGACATCGCCGACCAGATCACCGCGTGCATCGACGCGCGGGCCTGGCTGGACGCGGTGGAGCTGGACGCCGAGCGCGGCATCCACGCCCGGCTGGATCCGCGCCGCCTGGACGTGATACTCGCCAATCTGATCGGCAACGCGCTCAAGCACGGCGGGTCGCCGGTGCGGGTGTCGGTGCGGGAGGCGGACGACGCGGTGGTGATCGCCGTACGCGACCACGGACCGGGCATCCCCGAGGACGTGCTGCCGCACGTCTTCGACCGGTTCTACAAGGCCAGCGCCTCGCGGCCGCGTTCCGAGGGCAGCGGGCTCGGTCTGTCCATCGCGCTGGAGAACGCGCACATCCACGGCGGTGAGATCACCGCCGAGAACTCGCCCGAGGGGGGCGCGGTGTTCACGCTGCGGCTGCCGAAGGACGCCTCGGAACTGGCGCGGCAGGACTCCGAGAAGGCCGCGCGGAACGCGGGCGACGGCGGCGCGAAGGGGAAGGGTGCCTGATGAACGGAGGCCGTCCGCTGAGGGCCGTACTGCTCGCCGGGGTGGCCGCCGGGCTGCTCGCCGGGTGCGGGATCCGGGCGACCGAGGTGCCGACGGACTTCGGGCCCGCGCCGTCGCGCGCGCACTGCTCGCTCACCGCGCCGGACGTGACGACGCAGGCGTCGCGCGGGATGCCGGTGCAGGTGTTCCTGCTGTGCGGGTCGTCGCTGGTGACCGTCGACCGGACGGTACGGGTCGCGGAGGGCGCGACGGACGCCGAGCGGCGGGTGCTGGTGGCCCAGGGGCTGCTGGACGAGCTGGCGAAGGCGCCGTCGCCGGCCGAGACGGAGGCCGGCTACCAGACGGACGTGCGCGGCGGGACGACGGTCACCGGGCCGCGCGCCGGTGACCCCGAGGACACCCTGCGGCTGAGCACCCCGCCGGCCGCGCTCCCCGGCGCCGCCCTGGCCCAGGTCGTCTGCACGTTCTCCGACTCGGCGGCGGCCGAGGGCGACGGCTCGGTCATCCTGGGCGGCCCCGACGAGACCGCACCGCGCCGCTACGAGTGCACGGACGAACTGCGCGCCCACCCCGGCGCGACGGAGCCGCCCTCGTCGGCCGTGTCGGACGACTGAGGGCGCCCGCGCCCCGCGTCCCGCTCCTCGCGCCCCGCGCGCTCCCGCCGGGCGGGCGTGCGTCGCGGTCCGCGGGTGTGGTGGACGCCTCATCGGGGCCGGGCGGGGGAACACGGAACCGATCCCGGCGCGGGCCGCGTCTAGGGGGGCGTGCAGCGTCAAGGCTCCAGGGGCGGCAGCGCCGCGATCCGCATCCGGGTGACAGGGGGTGTCCTCCTCGTCGCGCACCTCGCGCTCGTCGCCTGGCTGACGCTGCGTCCGCTGGACCTGCCCTGGGTGATGCCCGGCAATCTGCGTCCGCTGGACGGCATCCGGGCCGATCTGGCGCTGGGCTGGCCGCAGGCGGCCCGGCGGATCGGGGAGGGGCTGGCGCTGCTGGCGCCGCTCGGGGTGCTGCTGCCGATGGCGGGCGGGCGGCTGACCGTCTCCCCGCTGGTCTCCTTCGTCCGGACCACCGCCGCCGGAGTGCTGATCTCGCTGGCCATCGAGCTGGCGCAGAGCGGGGTGCCGGGGCGGGTCGTGGACGTGGACTCGCTGCTGCTGAACACCACGGGCGTGGCGCTGGCGCATCTGCTGGTGGTTCCGGCCGGGCGGGCGTGGCTGCGGCGCCGGGCGGAACACCGGCCGCAGGCCTCCCCGGAGGGGCCGTCTCAGGGGCGGACCCCGACGATTCCCAGGGTCGGGATCGCCCCGTGGAGTGATGCTTTGCCCCCTTCGGCTCCGTAACGTGGAGGGCAGATGAGGGGGCCGGACGGGCCGCCTCGCCCGACGCTCCCCGCGAGCACGAAGGAGTCGCCATGTCCCGCCTTGCCCGCCCCACCAGCGGCCGGATGATCGGCGGAGTGTGCGCAGCGCTGGCACGGCGCTTCGGCACCTCCGCGAGGACGATGCGGGTGATCTTCCTGGTCTCCTGCCTGCTGCCGGGACCCCAGTTCCTGCTCTATCTCGCGCTGTGGATCCTGCTGCCCTCGGAGGGCAAGGCCGGCGGCGCCACGCGTACGGCCTGGTGAGCGGGCCGTCGCGGACACAGCGGCGGGGCGCACCCCGGGGCGGCCGGAGGTGCGCCCCGTCGGGGCGTGCGGAGGGCGGTCAGCCCAGCGGGACGCCGTTCACCGACAGGCCGGGCGTGGGCAGCCCCTGCACCGGCAGACCGCCGAGCAGGTGGGCGAACGGACCGGTCGGGCCCTCGGCGAGCACCTGCTCGGCGGCGGGCTGCGCGGCCCGCAGGCCCGCCTCCAGTGTGGTCTGCCCCTGGGCCAGCGCCTCGCTCGCGCCCGGCACGGTCCGGTCGAGGTTCTCCGCCGGGAGGGTGCGGTTGACGGTGTCCGGGACCGTGCCGGTGGTGTCCGCGAGGCTCGGGGCGGCGTTGGCGGCACCCGCACCGGCGGCGGCGAAGGCGACGCCGAGGGCGGCGACACCGAGGGTCTTGGCAGCAGACTGCTTCATGGTGAATTGCGTCCTTGACTGACTCGAAAGAAATCGGGATGACGGTGGGTTGCGAGAGGCGCCCAGAAACGTAAACACTCGGGCCCGTCCACCGCAAACATCGAAATGCGGACGGATGGTGAACGCCTCTTCACCGCCCTGGTCCCCCGACCGCCCGGAATCAGACCTGCGGAGGGGTGAAACCGCTGGTGGAGGCCGTCTGCTGAAACAGCCACTCGGATTTCAGACCGGCATATCCGGGTTTGATGACGTCATTGATCATGGCCAGTCGTTCATCGAAAGGAATGAACGCTGATTTCATCGCATTGACGGAGAACCACTGCAGGTCGTCGAGCGTGTAACCGAACACCTCGACAAGGTGCTCGAATTCCCGGCTCATGCTCGTGCCGGACATCAGGCGGTTGTCGGTGTTGACCGTGACCCGGAAGTGCAGGCGGCGCAGCAGGCCGATGGGGTGCTCGGCGTAGGAGCGGGCGGCGCCGGTCTGGAGGTTGGAGCTGGGGCACAGCTCCAGCGGGATCCGCTTGTCGCGGACGTAGGAGGCGAGCCGGCCGAGGCGGACGGTGCCGTCCTCGGCGACCTCGATGTCGTCGACGATGCGCACCCCGTGGCCGAGCCGGTCGGCGCCGCACCACTGGAGCGCCTGCCAGATGGACGGCAGCCCGAAGGCCTCGCCGGCGTGGATGGTGAAGTGGTTGTTCTCCCGCTTCAGGTACTCGAAGGCGTCGAGGTGGCGGGTGGGCGGGTGGCCGGCCTCGGCGCCCGCGATGTCGAAGCCGACGACGCCCTCGTCGCGGTAGCGGTTGGCGAGCTCGGCGATCTCCAGGGAACGGGCTGCGTGCCGCATGGCGGTGAGCAGCGCGCCCACGCGGATGCGCCGGCCGGCCTTGCCGGCCCGCCGCTCGCCCTCGCGGAAGCCCTCGTTCACGGCCTCGACGACCTCTTCGAGGCCGAGCCCGCCGTCGAGGTGCTGTTCGGGGGCGTAGCGGACCTCGGCGTAGACGACGCCGTCCGCGGCGAGGTCCTCGACGCACTCGGCGGCGACCCGGAACAGCGCGTCGCGGCTCTGCATGACGCCGACGGTGTGCGAGAAGGTCTCCAGGTACCGCTCCAGGGAGCCGGAGTCGGCGGCCTCGCGGAACCAGAGGCCGAGTTTGCCGGGGTCGGTCTCCGGGAGGTGGGCGTATCCGGCCTCGAGGGCCAGGTCGACGACCGTGGAGGGGCGCAGGCCGCCGTCGAGGTGGTCGTGGAGCAGAACTTTGGGTGCCCGGCGGATCTGGTCCGAGCTCGGGGTGGTCCCCGTCCGTTCGGTCTGGCTCGTCATTCGCGCACCATAACGCCTACGCGCGTAGAGCGCGTTCCGCACCTCCGCGTCGATACGCAAAGGTGACCGCACGGACGGATGGCGTACCCGGCGTCTTCTGACACTGTTCTGTCATGGCACAGCAAGCGACGGCGGTTCGCAGGGCCCGGCTGGGGCGGGCGTTCGGTCCGGAGCCGACCGCGGTGAGCGGTGTGGTACTGCTGCTCCCCGGCGGCGAGGAGACCTCCGACCGCAGACCGTCCGCACTCCTGGCGGCCGCGTCGGTACGGGCGTTGGGGCGGCGGCTGACCCGGGCGGGCGGCGGCGACGGCCTCGCCGTCCACGTCGTGCACTACCGCTATCGCGGCTGGAACGGCGGCGACGCGCGGCTGGCGAGCGACGCGTCCTGGGCCGTGGACGAGATCGTCCGGCGGTACGGGGACGTGCCGGTGTGTCTCACCGGCGTCGACATGGGCGCGCGGGCGGCGCTGCGCGCGGGCGGGCACGAGGCCGTCAACTCGGTGGTGGCGATCGCTCCCTGGCTGCCGGAGGACGATGTCGCGGTGCCACCCGAACCGGTGAAACAGCTCGCGGGGCGGCGGGTGCTGATGGTGCACGGCACGAACGACGAGCGGACCGATCCGGAGCTGTCGTTCCGGCTGGCGGCGCGGCTGAAGAAGGTGAACCGGGAGGTGTGCCGGTTCGAAGTGCACTCCGACCGGCACCGGTTGCGGCAGCACCGGGAGGAAGTGGGGGCGCTGGTGGAGGACTTCGTGATGGGCGCGATGTTCGGGCGGCCGTTGTCGCGGCCGGTGGAGGACGCGCTGGCGGCTCCGCCGCCGCTGGGGCTGCGGATGCCGCTGGCTGCCGGGTTCGGGACGTCACTGCGGCGCCGCTGAGGGTGCCCGTCGTCCCGCGGGTGCGGGTGGGGGTGGTTTCTCGCGCGGTTCCCCGCTCCCCCGAGGAAGGACGGCCGCCGTCAGTTCAGGAGGTTGCCCTTGCGGGAGAGCAGGAACTTCTTGAAGGCCGCGACCGGAGGGGTGTCCACGCCGCCCGCCATCCAGGCGACGCCGATCTCCCGTACGGCTCTGGGGGCCGTGACCGTCAGTTCCGCCACTCCGGGGCGGGGGACGGCGGGCGGGGGCAGCAGGGCGACGCCCAGGCCCGCGGCGACCAGGCCCCGCAGGGTCTCGGCCTCCTCGCCCTCGAAGGCGACCTTCGGGCGGAAGCCGGCCTCGGCGCACAGGGCGTCGGTGATGCGGCGCAGCCCGTAGCCGGGCTCCAGGGTGACGAAGGACTCGTCGGCGGCCTCGGCGAGGCGGACGCGTCTGCGGGTGGCCAGGCGGTGGTCGGCGGGGACGACGAGGCGGAGCTTCTGTTCGTCCAGGCGGCGCGCGACCAGGTCGGGGGCGTCGGGGACCGGCGAGGTCAGGCAGAGGTCGAGTTCGCCGGCGCGCATGCGCTCGATCATGGCCTCGCCGTAGTTCTGCACGAGGGCGAAGCGCACGCGCGGGTGGTCGGCGCGGAAGGCGCGGATCAGGCCGGGGACGGTCTCCGTGCCCATCGTGTGCAGGAAGCCGAAGGCGACCTTGCCGGTGGTGGGGTCGGCGTCGGCGCGGACCTCCTCGGCGGCGCGCTCGATCTCCGCGAGGGCGCGCTCGACGGAGGTGAGGAAGGTGCGGCCGGCGGGGGTGAGGGCGACGGTCCGGCCGCGGCGGGCGAACAGCTCGACGCCGAGGTCCTGTTCGAGCCGGACCATGGCCCGCGAGAGCGTCGACTGCGGGACGTTCATCTCCCGCGCGGCGCGGGTGACGTGCTCGGTGCGGGCGACGCCCGCGAAGTACGCGAGGCGTGGGGCGAGCGTCATCGCCATGTCTTCTGTGTCACCGGACTGTGACAGGTGCCCCTGTGACCTCTGCTGATGCGCCATGGGAACGATTATGGCGAATCCATGCATTGGACGGATGAGCGTGGGGGTCCGTACGTTCGAAGCATGTCTCCCGCCAGTACCGGGGCGTCCACCACCGTGGGCGCCGCATCGACCGTTCCCGACTCACGTATGGCCCCGGGCGGGCCTGGCTACCGCCGGATGAGCTTCGCCCTCTTCCTCGCGGGCGTGGCGACCTTCGCGCTGCTGTACTCCACCCAGGCCCTGCTGCCGCTGATCTCCGGTGACTTCGGGGTGAGCGCGAGCGAGGCGAGCTGGACCGTGGCGGCCGCCACCGGCGGGCTCGCCCTCTTCGTCATCCCGATGAGCGCGCTGTCCGAGCGGTTCGGACGCCGTACGGTCATGACGGCGTCCCTGGCGGTGGCCGTGATCGTCGCGCTGCTGGTGCCGTTCGCGTCCTCGCTGACCGCGCTGGTCGTGCTGCGCGCGGTGCAGGGCGCGGCGCTGGCCGGGGTGCCCGCGTCGGCGACGGCGTATCTGGCGGAGGAGGTCCGGCCCCGGGCGCTGATCACCGCGATCGGTCTGTTCGTGGCGGGCAACAGCGTCGGCGGGATGAGCGGCCGGGTCATCACCGGCTGGGTCGCGCAGGAATGGGGCTGGCGGGTCGCGCTCGGCGCGCTGGGCCTGGTCGCGGTGGGCTGCGCGGCCGCCTTCCGGCTGCTGCTGCCGGCGCCCCGGCACTTCACGCGGGCTTCGCTGCGCCCGCGGGTGCTGGCCCGCACGGTCCGCGACCACCTCGCGAACCCGCTGCTGCGCCGGCTGTACGCGATCGGCGCGCTGTTCATGACCGTCTTCGGCGGGGTTTACACGGTGATCGGCTACCGGCTGACGGACGCGCCGTTCTCGCTGCCGCAGGGCGTCGTCGGCTCGGTCTTCCTGGTGTACCTGGTGGGCACGGTGTCGGCGTCGGCGGCGGGGCGGCTGGTCGGCCGGCTCGGGCGGCGCGGCGCGCTCTACCTGGGCGGCTCCACCACCGCGGCGGGCCTGCTGCTGTCGCTGGCGGACTCGCTGCCGCTGGTGCTGCTGGGCCTGGTGCTGATCACGGCGGGCTTCTTCGCGGGCCACGCGGTGGCGTCCTCGGCGGTCAGCAAGACCGCGACGCACGGGCGGGCGCAGGCCTCGGCGCTGTACCAGTCGGCGTACTACGTCGGCTCCAGCGCGGGCAGCACGGCGGGCGCGGTGGCCTTCCACGCGGGCGGCTGGGCGGGGACGGTCGGGGTCGGGCTGCTGGCGGTGGCCGGGGTCGTCGGCATCACCGTGCTCGGCTCGCTGGCGGCGGCGCGCGGCCGGTCCCGGGTGGTCACCCGGGCCGCCTGACCGGGTCCGGGCGCCGCCCCGGTCCCCGGCGGGCGGCGCCCTCCGGAACCCCCTCCACCTGCGGCTCTTCCCGCTCCGGGGGCCGTTGTCAGTGGGCTGCGGTAGCTTCCGAGGTGCTGGGGCGCGAAGGCGCGGCACGGAACGGCCACATGGGGTGGGTGGACGATGAGCGACACCACGGCGACAACGGACCTCGACGTCGAACTGGAGAAATACCGCGTCGAACTGACCGGCTACTGCTACCGCATGCTCGGCTCCTCCTTCGAGGCCGAGGACGCGGTCCAGGACACCATGGTCCGCGCCTGGCGCAGCCACGAGAAGTTCGAAGGCCGCTCCAGCCTCCGCTCCTGGCTCTACCGGATCGCGACCAACGTCTGTCTGGACATGCTGACGGCGGGCAACAAGCGGGCCCGGCCGATGGACCTGACCGAGGCGACCCCGCTCGCCCGGGCGGCCCTCTCCCCCCGCCCGGACCACACCTGGCTGGAGCCGATGCCGGACGCGCGGGTGCTGCCGGCCACCGCGGACCCGGCGGAGGCGGCGGTCGCCAAGGAGTCGGTGCGGCTCGCGTTCATGGCGGCGCTCCAGCGGCTGCCGGCCAAGCAGCGGGCGGTGCTGATCCTGCGCGAGGTGCTGGCATGGAAGGCGAGCGAGGTCGCCGAGCTGCTCGGTACCTCGGTCGCCTCCGTCAACAGCGCCCTGCAGCGGGCCCGCGCGACGCTCGCCGAGCGCGCCGAGCCGGGCGCCGACGCGGCCGTCGCCGACCCGCTGGACGAGGAGCAGAAGAAGCTCCTGGAGCGCTATGTCGCGGCCTTCGAGGGCTATGACATGACGGCGCTGACGGCGTTGCTGCACGAGGACGCCGTGATGACGATGCCGCCGTTCGACCTGTGGCTGCGCGGCCCGGGGGACATCACCGGCTTCATGACCACCCTCGGCTCCGCCTGCGCGGGCTCGCGGCTGCGGCCCGTCGAGGTGAACGGGCTGCCGGGCTTCGCGCACTACAAGCCGGACCCGGAGGGCGGCGGCTTCGTCCCGTGGGCGGTGCAGGTGCTGGAGATGTCAGACGGCCGGATCACCGGGTTCCATTTCTTCCTGGACACCAAGCGGTGGTTCCCGCTGTTCGGGCTGCCCCTCCACCTCGAAGCGGAGACCGACCAGGTCGAGAAGGGCGGGTAGCGCGGGGTCCGGGTCCCGCAGCCGGATGTGCCCGCCGGCCCGCCGGGCCGCCAGTTGGAGCCGGGCGAGCAGATCGACCACGGCGAGCCCGGGTGGTCCGAGCCCGCCGACGTCGCACACCACGACCGACGCCCCGCCGTCCTCCAGCAGGGCGCGCACGTCCTCGCACAGGCCCCTCACCTCGTCCCGGGTGACGGGTCCGGCCAGCACGAGTTCCGCGGGTGTCATGGCGTCCACGTGCGGTAGACCGGGCGGGCGGGCGGAACTCATCGTGACGCGTCGCCGCGTCAGGTCGTCGGCGTCACATTGACCGGGACGGGCACGGTGACCAGGGTTGCGTGCATGCCCCATCGATCATCCTCGCGCCGCCGCCCCGGCCGTCCGCCGCTCCGCCGCACCGAGGGGGCGCCGTGCAGGGGGTGCTGAGCGGGTTCGCGGTGATCGCGGTGGTGATCGTCGTGGGCTACGCGATAGGCCGGCGCGGCTACCTCGGCGAGCAGGGCCGGGAGGTGCTGACCAAGCTCGCCTTCCACGTGGCGTCCCCCGCGCTGCTGTTCACCACGCTCGCGGGGGCGGACCTGTCGGTGGTGTTCTCCAACCGGCTGCTCGTGACCGCGCTCAGCACGGCGGCGATGGCGGCGGCGTTCGTGGCGGTGGGGGTCGTACGCCACTGGGGGGTGGGGCGTACGACGATCGGCGCGCTGTGCGCCGGGTACGTCAACTCCGGCAACCTCGGCATCCCGATCGCGGTGTACGTCCTCGGTGACGCCTCCCTGGTGGCGCCCGTGCTGCTGTTCCAGCTCGTCGGGGTGACGCCGGTCGCGGTGACGATCCTCGATCTCGCGTCGGGCGGGGCGCAGCGGCCCCTGTGGCAGCGGCTGCTGACTCCGCTGCGCAATCCGATCGCGGTGGGTTCGCTGGCGGGGGTGGCGGTGTCGGCGGCGGGCGTCCCGGTGCCCGGGCCGGTCATGGACCCGCTGACCCTGATCGGCAACATGTCCGTCCCGGCGGTGCTGCTGGCCTTCGGCATCTCCCTGCGGGGCAGCACGCTGCCGCTGCGGGGCGAGGAGAGGGGGCCGGTGCTGCTGGCCGTGGGACTCAAGACTGTGGCCATGCCGGTGGTCGCCTGGGCCCTGGGAGCGGGGGTCTTCGGGCTGCGGGGCGCGGCCCTGCTCGACGTGGTGGTGACCTCGGCCCTGCCCGCCGCGCAGAACCTGTACACGTACGCGAGCACCTACCGGGTGGGCGAGGTGCTGGCCCGCGAGGCGATCCTGCTGTCGACGGTGGTGTCGGTGCCGGGGTTGGTGGTGGTGGCGGCGGTGTTGGGGTGAGGGCGGGTCAGTTGGTGGGGAACTCGCCGGTGTCGAGGGTCAGATCGAACGGCTCGGGCAGCTTGATCGGGTCGCCGAACTTCACCGCGCTCAGGACGCGGTAGACGTCCCCCTTCGGCTCGCCGTAGAGCGTGACGGTGGGGCCGCCAGGGGCCCAGCGGTCGACGAGGAGGTAGAGCGGGATACCGGCCGTCGCGTAGGCGGCGGGCTTGCTGACGCGGTCGTGGCGGGCGTTCGACTTCGAGGTCACCTCGACGACGAGTTCTGCGAGGGCGGCAGGGATGTGCGAATCCGTCTCCGCGCATTCCTGCACCGGCGTCACCAGCAGGTCCGGGATGAGCATGCCCAGCCGTGAGGGTACGGCGATGGCCTGCGTCTGGAAGATCTCCCAGTCCTCGGGGATCACGGAGTACAGGCGACGCTGGATGCGAGCCGCGATCACGTTGTGGCGGGTCGCGGGAGCAGGTGACACGGTGACGATCCCCTCGATGATCTCCACCTTGCTGCCCTCAGGCCATTCCATCTCCTCCCAGAAGCGGACCAGGTCGTCCCAGCCCTGCTCGGGGTCGTGGCTGACGGTGAGTGCGCTCATGGCGGTCTCCTATCGGTGCGTCACCGATCCCAGCATGCCGAACGGGACCGGTGGTGGTCCACCGGTCCCGTTCACCCGAAAGGGGAAACCGCAGGTCAGGCGATACGTTCCAGCACCACCGGGGACGGGGTGAAGTCCGTGCCGGGGGCGGCGATGTCGAAGGAGCCGCGGACCGCCTCCAGGGCGTACTCGAAGCGCTCGGGGGTGTCCGTGTGGAGGGTCAGGAGGGGCTGACCCTTGGTGACCGTGTCGCCCGGCTTGGCGTGCATCTCGACGCCCGCCGCCGCCTGCACCGGGTCCTCCTTGCGGGCGCGGCCCGCGCCGAGACGCCAGGCGGCGATGCCGATGTCGTAGGCGTCGAGGCGGGTCAGGACGCCGGCGGACGGGGCCTTGACGACGTGCTGTTCGCGGGAGGTGGGGAGCGGGGCGTCCGGGTCGCCGCCCTGGGCCGCGATCATGCGGCGCCAGACGTCCATCGCCGAGCCGTCGGCCAGCGCCTTCGCGGGGTCCGCGTCCTTCACGCCGGCCGCGTCGAGCATCTCGCGGGCAAGGGCGATGGTCAGCTCGACCACGTCGGCGGGGCCGCCGCCGGCGAGGACCTCGACCGACTCGCGGACCTCCAGGGCGTTGCCGGCCGTGAGGCCGAGCGGGGTCGACATGTCGGTCAGCAGCGCGACCGTCTTCACGCCGTGGTCCGTGCCGAGGCCGACCATCGTGGAGGCCAGCTCGCGCGCGTCCTCGATCGTCTTCATGAAGGCGCCGGAGCCGACCTTCACGTCCAGGACCAGGGAGCCCGTGCCCTCGGCGATCTTCTTCGACATGATCGAGGAGGCGATGAGCGGGATCGCCTCGACCGTGCCGGTGACGTCGCGGAGCGCGTACAGCTTCTTGTCCGCGGGGGCGAGGCCGTCGCCCGCCGCGCAGATCACCGCGCCGGTGCTGTCCAGGACCGACAGCATCTCCTCGTTGGAGAGCAGCGCGCGCCAGCCGGGGATCGACTCCAGCTTGTCGAGGGTGCCGCCGGTGTGGCCGAGACCGCGGCCGGAGAGCTGCGGGACGGCCGCGCCGCAGGCCGCGACCAGGGGGGCCAGCGGCAGGGTGATCTTGTCGCCGACGCCGCCCGTGGAGTGCTTGTCGGCGGTCGGGCGGGACAGGGACGAGAAGTCCATGCGCTCGCCGGAGGCGATCATCGCGGCGGTCCAGCGGGCGATCTCCCGGCGGTTCATGCCGTTGAGCAGGATCGCCATGGCGAGCGCGGACATCTGCTCGTCGGCGACCTCCCCGCGGGTGTACGCGTCGATGACCCAGTCGATCTGCTCGTCGCTGAGTTCACCGCGGTCCCGCTTGGTGCGGATGACGGAGATGACGTCCATGCCTGGCTTTCCTTCCGATGGTCCGGGACGTGTCCGGGAAGTGCGCGGCCCCTCTGATCGGGTGTCGGGTCAGAGGGGCCGCGGCGGGGAGTTACTTGGTGAGATGGTCCGGGCCGAAGGCCTGGGGCAGCATCTGGGAGAGGCGGAGGATTCCCTCCGGGGTCTCCAGCAGGAGGTCGGGGCCGCCGAACTCGTACAGCAGCTGCCGGCACCGGCCGCACGGGACGAGGATGTCGCCCTTGCCGTCGACGCAGGTGAAGTGGGTCAGCCGGCCGCCGCCGGTGCGCTGCAGCTCGGAGACCAGGCCGCACTCGGCGCACAGGCCGAGGCCGTAGGAGGCGTTCTCCACGTTGCAGCCGGAGACCGTGCGGCCGTCGTCGACGAGGGCGGCGACGCCGACCGGGTAGCCCGAGTAGGGGGCGTAGGCGTGGGACATGGCCTCCCGCGCCAGCTCCCGCAGGGCGTCCCAGTCGACGGTCACTTGCCCTGCCCCTTCCGGTACGGCAGTCCGTCCGCCTTCGGCATCCGCAGGCGCTGCGCCGACAGGGCGAGGACGACCAGCGTGATGACGTACGGCGTGGCGGAGACGACCTGGTTGGGGACCTCGTTGGTGCCGGCGTACCAGGCGAAGACGAGGGCGCCGACCACCAGGGTGATCACGGCGTGCACGTACTTCTTGCGGATCGCCAGCCAGATCGCGCCGACGAGCAGCAGGATGGCGCCGAGCAGCAGCAGGGCGTGGACGTTCTCGGAGCCGCCGCGCAGGTTGAGGCTGTCGGTGTAGCCGAACAGTCCGGCACCGAGGGCGAGGCCGCCCGGCATCCAGTTGCCGAAGATCATCGCCGCGAGGCCGATGAAGCCGCGGCCGGAGACCTGGCCCTCCAGGTAGAAGGGGTTGGCCACGATGGACAGGAAGGCGCCGCCGAGGCCGGCCAGGCCGCCGGAGATGATCACGGCGAGGTACTTGTACTTGTGGACGTTCACGCCGAGGGACTCGGCCGCGACCGGGTTCTCGCCGCAGGAGCGCAGCCGCAGGCCGAACGCGGTGCGCCACAGGATCCACCAGGTGGCGGGGACCAGGGCGACGGCGATCAGGGTCAGCCAGGACACGTTGGTGACCAGGCCGCCCAGCAGGCCGGCGATGTCGGAGATCAGGAACCAGCCCTTGTCGTTGAGGTCCCGCAGGGCGTCGGACAGGCCCGGCACGGTGAAGTGGCCGAGCGGCTCGACCGCCGGGGACTGCTTGGCGGAGCCGCCCTGGTGGCCGACGAAGGCGAGCGGGGCCAGGTAGCGGGTGGCGCCGAGGGCGAGGATGTTGATCGCCACACCGGAGACGATGTGGTTGACGTTGAAGGTGACGGTGACGAAGGCGTGCAGCAGGCCGCCGAGGCAGCCGCCGATGATGCCGACGAGGACACCGGTCCACGGGCCCCACTGGAAGCCCGCCCAGGCACCGAACCAGGTGCCGAGGATCATCATGCCCTCGAGGCCGATGTTGACGACGCCCGCGCGCTCGGCCCACAGGCCGCCGAGGCCGGCGAGGCCGATCGGCACGGCGAGCTGGAGCGCGGTGGACATCTGGCTGACGTTGGTGATGCCGTCGGCGCCGGTGATGATGCGCACCAGCGAGGTCAGCGCCAGGGCTCCGGCGATGACCAGCAGCAGCACGGGCCACGACATCCGGCGGCCGGCCGGCGCCGTGGGCTGGAGGGTGGGCTGGTTGACGTCGGTCGCGGTGGTCATCGGCCTGCCGCCTCCTTCGTGTTGTTGTCGGCGCCGAGGACGTGACCGGCGGCCAGCTCCGCGCCGACCCGGCGCTGCTGGCGGCGCAGGCCCCACTCGCGGACGGCCTCGTAGGAGACGACGACCGAGAGGACGATCAGGCCCTGCATGATGACCGCGATCTCCTTGTCGTAGCCGTGGAAGTCCAGCTCGGGCGAGGCCTTGTCGAGCCAGGCCCACAGCAGGGCGGCGAAGGCGATGCCGACGGGGCTGTTGCGGCCGAGCAGGGCGATGCCGATGCCGAGGAAGCCGATGCCGGTGGGGAAGTTCAGGCTGTAGGTGTGGGTGTCGCCCATCAGGATGGGCAGGCCCGCGAGGCCGGCGATGGCGCCGGAGATGAGCATGGCGGTCAGGACCATGCGCTTGGGGTCGACGCCGCTGGCCGCGGCCGCGGTCTCGGAGGCGCCGGAGGCGCGCAGGTCGAAGCCGAAGCGGGTGCGGTTGAGGACGACCCAGTAGCCGATGCCGAGCAGCACGGCGAGGACGACCAGGCCGTAGATCTCGCCGGACTTGCCCAGGTCGATGCCGGGGATCCAGCCGGAGGAGTGCATCTCGCCGGTGGTGTTGTTGTTGCCGACCTTGACGCCGAAGACGTCCGGCAGCCACAGGTAGGCGATGACGGAGGTGGCGATCGCGTTGAGCATGATCGTCGCGACCACCTCGCTGACGCCCCGGGTGACCTTCAGGACACCGGCGATGCCGGACCAGAAGGCGCCGGTGAGCAGCGCGGTCAGCAGCAGCAGCGGCACCTGGAGGGCGGCCGGCAGGTTGGCGTGGGCGCCGACGATGGCGGCCATCATGGCGGCGAGCTGGTACTGGCCGTCGACACCGATGTTGAACAGGTTCATCCGGAAGCCGATGGCCACCGCGAGGGCCGCGATGTAGTACAGCGTGGCCTGGTTCAGGATGCGGACCTGGATGTCGGAGAACGTGGCCTGCTCGAACATCACGGCGAACGGCTCGACCGGGTTCTTGCCGGAGGCGATCAGCACGATGGCGCTGAGCGCGAAGGCCACGGCGAGCGCGATGACCGGCCCGGCCACCGCGAGGAGCACGCGCTCCTTGTCGAACTTCTTCATCAGCGGGCCTCGTCTTCCGGAGACTCGCCGGACGTGCGAAGGCCGGGAGTCTCGGGGGTCTCTTCGTGTTCCAGGTGGCCGGTGGCGGCGCCGGTCATCGCCGAGCCCAGCTCCTCGGGGGTGATGGTGGCCGGGTCGGCGTCCGCGACGAGCCTGCCGTTGTAGATCACCCGGAGGGTGTCGGACAGGCCGATCAGCTCGTCGAGGTCGGCGGAGATCAGCAGCACGGCCAGGCCTTCGCGGCGGGCCTCGCGGATGTGGTCCCAGATGGCGGCCTGCGCGCCGACGTCCACACCGCGGGTGGGGTGGGCGGCGATCAGGAACTTGGGGTGGTGGCTCATCTCACGGCCGACGATCAGCTTCTGCTGGTTGCCGCCGGAGAGGGAGGCCGCGGTGACGTCGATGCCGGGGGTGCGGACGTCGTACTCCGTCACGATGCGGCGGGTGTCGTCCTGGGCCGCCTTCGGGTCCAGCCAGACGCCCTTGGCGTTGGGCCGCTCGGTGACGTGGCCGAGGATGCGGTTCTCCCAGAGGGGGGCCTCCAGGAGCAGGCCGTGGCGGTGGCGGTCCTCGGGGATGTAGCCGATGCCCTGCTCGCGGCGCTTGCGGGTGGCCCAGGCGGTGATCTCCTCACCCTCCAGGGTGATGGTGCCGGAGTCGGCGTGCCGCAGGCCGATCAGGGCGTCGACCAGCTCGGTCTGGCCGTTGCCCTCGACGCCGGCGATGCCCAGGACCTCGCCCGCGTGGATGGTGAAGGAGATGTCGTCGAGGATCGCCTTGCCGCCGGGGGCCGCGAGACGCAGCTTGTCGACGGTGAGCACCGGGCGGTCGGTGACCGTGGACTCGGCGGTCTCGGGCGTGGGCAGCTCGCTGCCGACCATCATCTCGGCGAGCTGGCGCGGGGTGATCTCGGAGGGGACGGCCGTGCCGACGGTCGTGCCGCGGCGGATGACGGTGATGTCGTCGGCGACCGACAGGACCTCGCCCAGCTTGTGGGAGATGAAGATGACCGACAGGCCCTCGGCCTTCAGCTCGCGCAGGTTGGCGAAGAGCGCGTCGACCTCCTGCGGCACGAGCACGGCGGTCGGCTCGTCCAGGATCAGCGTGCGGGCGCCGCGGTAGAGGACCTTGAGGATCTCCACGCGCTGGCGGGCGGCGACGCCGAGTTCCTCGACCAGCAGGTCGGGCTTGACGTCGAGGCCGTAGCGCTCGGAGATCTCCTTGATCTTGCGCCGGGCCTTGCCGCCGATGCCGTACAGCTTCTCGCTGCCCAGCACCACGTTCTCCAGCACGGTCAGGTTGTCGGCCAGCATGAAGTGCTGGTGGACCATGCCGATGCCGCGGGCGATGGCGTCGGCCGGGGACGAGAAGGAGACCTGCTCGCCGTCGATCGCGATGGTGCCCTCGTCCGGCTTCTGCATGCCGTAGAGGATCTTCATCAGGGTCGATTTGCCGGCGCCGTTCTCGCCGACGAGGGCGTGGACGGTGCCCTTGCGGACGGTGAGGTGGATGTCGTGGTTGGCCACGACACCGGGGAATCGCTTGGTGATCCCGGCGAGTTCGACGGCGGTCGCCTGACCGTTGACCGCCGCTCCGGCCGGAGGGCTGCTGGACGCGTTGATGGCGCACTCTCCTGGGGACGGGGGTCGTCTACGCGCGTAGCGCCCCTACGGCATACAAGGGGACCGGCGCACCGCGACAACGGGGTACGGGGAGCAGGTCCCCGTACCCCGTCGAGCGGGCGCGACCCCGTGGTTACACGCTGCTCAGGGTGTAGCGGATGATCAGCTGCTCTTGACCTTGATCTCGCCGCTGACGATCTTCTCCTTGGCGGTCTCGACGGCTTCCTGGACCTCGGCGTCACCGGCGAACTTCGGGTTGGAGTTCGACAGGCTCACCTCGCCGGACTTCAGATCGCCACGAACGATACCGGTCTGCGGCTTACCGTCCTCGACCGACTTCGCCAGGTTGTAGACCGCCTTGGCGACGTCCTTCATCGCCGAGGTGAGGATCGAGTCCTTGTACTTGGCGAGGGCTTCCTGCTTGTACTGGTCGGAGTCGACACCGATCGCCCACACCTTGTTGGCGGCGGCGGCCTCGATCACGCCCTGGCCGGACAGGCCGGCGGCCGCGTAGACGACGTCGGCCTTCTTCTCGATCTGGCCCTCGGCGGCCGTCTTGCCCTTGTCCGGGCTGGAGAAGCCACCCTCCTCGGCCGTCTGGGTCAGGTACTGGGAGAGGACCTTGACCTTCGGGTCGGTGTCCTTGACGCCCTGCTCGAAGCCCGCCTGGAACTTGTGGATCAGCGGGATGTCGACACCGCCGACGAAGCCCACGACCTTGGACTTGGTGGACTTGGCGGCGGCGACGCCGGCCAGGTACGAGGCCTGCTCCTCGGAGAAAACCAGGTCGGCGACGTTCTTCGCCTGGACCGTGGAGTCGTCCACGATGCCGAAGGTGGTGTCCGGGTACTTCTCGGCGGCGCCCTTGACGGCGGCGGCGTACGCGTAGCCGACACCCACGACCGGGTTGTAGCCCTGCTTGGCCAGGGACTCCAGGCGCTGCTGCTTGTCGGCGTCCGTCTCGCCCTCGGTGGGCTCGATGTCGGCCGTCTCGTACTTGAACTCCTTCTTCGCCTGCTCCAGGCCCGCGTACGCGGCGTCGTTGAAGGACTGGTCGCCCTTGCCGCCGACGTCGTAGGCGATGGCGAGGCCCTTGTCGCTGTCGGAGGACGAGCCGCTCTCCGTGGAGGTGCCGCCGCAGGCGGACAGAGCGAGGGCGAGGGAGGCGGTCGCTGCGCCTGCGACCGCGATGCGGGAAACCCGGCGCATGGTGTGGTGCTCCTGTCGTACAACGCGCCGCGAGAGGTTCAGCATCGGCGCTGGCTTCGCCGCAGATTAACGCGCGTAGACCTGCCTGAAAACCCCTTCTGTCCACCTTGTTATCCGCCCGTGGCCAACGCCACGGAAGCCGCGGGCCGAGGCTTGCCGACCGCAAACAAGGGGTGGCGGTGGGTGACCTGGGCGGGACACGGGAAGCGGGCGGGGCACATGAGGCGCCCGCCCGCTTCGAGCCGGTACGACCGGATTCGCCCGTTCAGGTGGGCGGTACGGCCGTGACGCGTGCCGTTACTCGGTCCTGACCTTGATCTGGCCGCCGGTGATGCCCTCCTTGGCCTTCTCCACGGCGTCCTTCAGGCCCGGGATCTCGGCGTACTCCGGGTTGCTCTCGGACAGGCCGACGCCGTTCACCTTCAGGTCGAAGGTCTGGGTGCCGGTCAGCGGCTTGCCGTCCTCGACGGACTTGGCCAGGGCGTAGACCGCGCCGCCGACGTCCTTCAGGGCGGAGGTGAGGATGGAGTCCTTGTACGCCGCGAGGGCTTCCTGCCGGTACTGGTCTGAGTCGACGCCGATCGCCCAGACCTTGGCCTTGGCGGCGGCCTCGATGACGCCCTGGCCGGAGAGGCCGGCCGCCTGGTAGACGACGTCCGCCTTCTTCTCGATCTGGCCCTCGGCGGCGGCCTTGCCCTTGTCCGGGCTGGAGAAGCCGCCCTCCTCGGCGGTCTGGGTCAGGTACTGCGAGAGGACCTTGACCTTGCCGCCGCTGGTGTCCTCGACGCCCTGCTTGTAGCCGGCCTCGAACTTGTGGATCAGCGGGATGTCCACGCCGCCGACGAAACCGACGGTGTTCGTCTTGGTGGCCTTCGCGGCGGCGACGCCCGCGAGGTAGGAGGCCTGCTCCTCGGCGAAGACCAGGGAGGTGACGTTGTCGCCCTCGACGACGGAGTCGACGATGCCGAAGGTGGTGTCGGGGTAGTCCTTCGCCACGGCCTCCATCGCGGGGCCGTACGCGAAGCCGACGCCGATCACCGGGTTGTAGCCCTGCTTGGCGAGGGACGCCAGGCGCTGCTCCTTGTCGGCGTCCGTCTCGCCCTCGGTGGGCTCGATGTCGGCGGTCTTGTACGTGAACTCGTCCTTGGCCTTGGTCAGGCCGGCGAAGGCGGCGTCGTTGAACGACTGGTCGCCCTTTCCGCCGATGTCGTACGCGATGGCGAGGCCGAGGTTCTCCTTCTCGCCGTCGCCGCCGCCTTCGCCGCTGGTGCCGCCGCAGGCGGTGGCGGCGAGGGCGAGGGACGCGACGCCCACCGTGACGCGGGTCAGTTTGGATATCCGACGCATCTGAAGTTCCCCATTCTCCAAAGCCCCGCAGTGGGTGCTCGGTTCGGCGCACATTAACGCGCGTAGACACTCCAGGGAACGGGGTTCCTTGTGGCCGTTATCCATTCGTGCCGGTGGTCGTTACGTGCAGGTGAACCACGTGCTCGAAAGGTGCGCTCGGGGCACTTCCAGGCTGCAACGGCGCTGCGCTGGGCACAAGCGGGGTGGGGTGGGTGGGGGTGGGGTGCGCTGCGTCTCGCCTCGGCTGCGCCATCGCCCCCCGGTGTTTCCCACCCGCACCACCCGTGCGGCAATCGTCGCCGGGTGCGGGTGGCCCCTGTGGGGCGCCTCCGCCGTCGGCGTCTGCGGCTCCGGGGAGGGGGAACGGTTGGGGGCTGCGCCCCCCAGCCAGCCGGTCACATCAGCAGCCCGACGCCCGAGGCGACCACAGCCCGAGAGACACACCCACCCCGGACTGACCGGTGAGCCACCACAACGAGGGCGCCCACCGGACCCGCTCCCGACCACGCACCCCGCGCGGTGGTGCGGGAAGCCGCCGACGGTGAAGGCGCCCCACGGAGGCCACCCACACCCTGCCACCCCTCCCGCACGGGCCGTGTGGGAGGGAAACACAGCGGACGATGACGCAGCCGAGGCCGCACAGCCCCGTACGGGCGGGAAGCCGTCAGTGGCCCGAGTCGAGGAGGGCTGCCGCGGTGAAGAGTTCGACGCCGACCGTGATGGCGTGTTCGTCGACGTCGAAGTCGCCCTGGTGCAGGTCGCGGACGGTGCGCTCGCCGGGGGTGCGGACGCCGAGGCGGGCCATGGCGCCGGGGACGTGCTCCAGGTACCAGGAGAAGTCCTCGCCGCCGAGGCTCTGCTCGGTGTCCTCGACGGAGTCCATGCCGCGCCGGACGGTCATGGCGTCGCGGAGGAGTTCGGAGACGCCGGGATCGTTGACGACGGGCGGGACGCCCCGGACGTAGTTGATCTCGGACTTGGCCCGGTGCAGCCCGGCGACCTCGTCGATCGCGGCGTGCACCAGGTCCGGCGCCTGCCGCCAGGCCTCCAGGTCGAGGCAGCGGACCGTACCGGACAGCTCCGCGTGCTGGGGGATGACGTTCGGCGCGTGGCCGGACTCGATGCGCCCCCAGGTGACGGAGAGGCCGCTGCGCGCGTCGACGCGGCGGGCGATGATCGCCGGGACGTCGGTGACCACCCGCGCCACGGCGGTGACCAGGTCGGTCGTCAGGTGCGGCCGGGCGGTGTGGCCGCCGGGGCCGTCGAGGGCGATCTCCAGCCGGTCGCAGGCGGAGGTGATCGCGCCGTGGCGCAGCCCGATGCGGCCGGCGTCGACCCGCGGGTCGCAGTGCACGGCGATGATCCGGGCCACCCCGTCCAGCACGCCGCCGTTCTCGATGGCGTCGGCGGCGCCGCCGGGGAGGACTTCCTCGGCGGGCTGGAAGAGCAGCCGGACGGGGCGCGGCAGCAGGCCCTGCCGGTGCAGGTCGGCGAGAACGAGTCCGGCGCCGAGCACCACCGTGGTGTGCACGTCGTGGCCGCAGGCGTGGCAGCGGTCGGGCACGGTGGAGCGGTAGGCGCACTCCGTCTTGGCGTCCGGGATGGGCAGCGCGTCGATGTCCGCGCGCATCGCCAGCATCTCGGGGCCGCCGCTCCACTCGCCGCCGTCCGCGCCGATGTCACAGACGAGGCCGGTGCCGCTCGGGAGCACCCGCGGCTTGAGGCCCGCCCGCTCCAGCCGGGCCTTGATCGCCTTGGTGGTGCGGAACTCCTGATTGCCCAGCTCGGGGTGCATGTGCAGGTCGCGGCGGAACGCGACCAGCTCAGCGCGCAGCGGCTCCGGCAGGGTGCCGGGCAGCATGGCTTCCCCGGGGAGATCGGCCTCGGACTCCAGTGACATCAATTGCTTCACCCTCTGAAGGGTAGGACGTCCGGACGGCCAACTGTCCTGAGATCAACAAAAGTTCTACCCGTTAGGGGAAGAAAAATCGGCCGCCGAACGCATAGGTACCAGGTCGGGTGGGTAAACTCGCGCGACTCGGCCGATCCCGACGACCGGCCGGGCCGGTGCAAGACCCATCCACTTCTCCACGGATACCACGCCCTGGCTGAGCCACGCTCGACTGTTCACCCACCGGAACGGTCCCGAGCCGGGTTCCCGCCCTAGACCGCCCGCACCGCCGACAGCCGGTGCACGTCCCGTGCGGTGCCCGTCACACCCTTGAGGAAGCCCTGGGCGCGGGGGGAGGCGGTGCTGGTGAGCCATGCCGGGTCGATGTCGCAGACGGCGACGCGCACCTCGGTGCCGGCGAGGGCCAGCGGGAGGGTGTGCACGACCGTCGAGGGAAAGCTGAGGATCGTACGGCCGATCGGGCCCCGGCGGGCTATCAGCTCCAGCGGCAGGTCGGGGCGTACGACCTCCAGGCCGGTCTCCACGGCCAGCCGGTGGAGTTTGTCCGCGCTCTCGCGGCGGTGGGCGAAGTAGCGCGCGGCGCCGTGGGTGTGTGCGAGGGAGCGGACGGCGGCCAGGTAGCGGTCGCCGTCGACGACGCCGGTCTCGACCAGGGAGGTGCCGACCATGTCGGCGCCCCGGGTGATGCGGGGCGGGCCGAAGCGGGACCGGGTCCAGGAGAAGTCGTTGGCCCGGACGGTCACCCCGTCCGGCGTCTCCTCGATCGGCATCGAGGAGAAGATCTCCACGCGGCGGTCCGCGGCCGGGGTGAGGCGGCGGCGGGCCGAGGAGGAGACGGGGGCGAAGGCCAGGTCGCGCGGGCCGGGGCGGGTGCCCTTGCGGTGCCAGCGGACCAGGCGCTCGCCGCGGGCCAGCTGGGTGACGAACTCCATCGTGGCCGTGCCGTCGTCGACGACGACCAGGTCACGGGCGCGGGTGATGGTCAGCAGCAGCTGGACGTAGCGGGAGAACGGGTCGCCCATGACGATGCGGCGGGCGCGGCGCAGGGGTCCGGTCAGCCCGCCGACCGTCTGGAAGGGGGCCAGCGCGCCGCCGCGCGCCTCCTCCCAGCGGACCTGGTGGCCCTCGCGCCGGGCCAGCTCGGCCATGCGGCGCAGCTGGCCGCGGGTCATGGGGTCGACGGGCGACAGGACCACCAGGGTGAGCCCCGCGCCGGGGTCGTGGGCGTGCGCCCACTCCAGCACGTTCAGCAGCTGTACCGGACTCTCGACGAAGGCGAGGGTGTCGAGGGCGCGGGTTTCTGCGCGGCGGCCGGTTCTCCCGGCGCGGGGGCTCATCGGCGTACGACCGTCCCGTCGTCAGTGATCCGGACTCACACCGTGACCGGCTCGCCCGCCGCCGCGGCGATCTCCGCCTCGGCGACCACGCCGGTGACGCGGCGCAGCTTCTTCATGGGGCCGAGCTCGGAGTCGTAGACCTTCTTCACGCCGTCGCCGAGGGAGGCCTCGATGGTGCGGATGTCGCGGACGAGGCGGGTCAGGCCCTGCGGCTCGACGGAGGCGGCCTGGTCGGAGCCCCACATGGCGCGGTCGAGGGTGATGTGGCGCTCGACGAAGACGGCGCCGAGGGCGACGGCGGCGAGGGTGGTCTGCAGGCCGGTCTCGTGGCCGGAGTAGCCGATCGGGACGTTCGGGTACTCCTTCTCCAGCGTGTTGATCACGCGGAGGTTCAGCTCCTCGGCCTTGGCCGGGTAGGTGGAGGTGGCGTGGCAGAGCAGGATGTTGTCGCTGCCCAGGACCTCGACGGCGTGCCGGATCTGCTTCGGCGTGGACATGCCGGTGGAGAGGATGATCGTGCGGCCGGTGGCGCGCAGGGCGCGCAGCAGCTCGTCGTCGGTGAGGGAGGCGGAGGCCACCTTGTGGGCGGGGACGTCGAACTTCTCCAGGAAGGCGACGGCCTCGGTGTCCCACGGGGAGGCGAACCAGTCGATCCCCTTCTCCTTGCAGTACTCGTCGATCTGGCGGTACTCGTCCTCGCCGAACTCCACCCGGTGGCGGTAGTCGATGTAGGTCATGCGGCCCCAGGGGGTGTCGCGCTCGATGTCCCACTGGTCGCGCGGGGTGCAGATATCGGGGGTGCGCTTTTGGAACTTGACAGCTTCGCAGCCCGCCTC